>JAOUOA010000334.1 GCA_029880625.1 Spirochaetia bacterium | reverse complement strand
GTGGCCACGGCATACAGAGCGCTTGCCGGTTACGGCGATACTTCAATCGCCGGCGGCGCAGTCGGTATCTCTGTTCGGGCAAATAATGAGATCATGGTCATCAGCGGAAATTCGTATACTTCTGCAGGGGGCAATACGCTTCCCATAAATACGTGGACGCATTTCTGTATAACACATGATGGAGGTACAGGTTCCCGACGGGTTTTTGTCAATGGAGGTTTGGCAGGCTCTGCTTCTTCTGCGGGTTATTCTGCTCTTGCTGCGACAGATATTTTTGTGGCAGCGAAGATTACCGGAGCAGATACCTTCACGGGACGCATCGACGATGTGAGGATTTATGATGCTGTTCTTTCTGAAATGCAGATTCGCAATCTTGCAACGCAAATACCGACCGGACTGGTTGCACGTTTTGATTTTCAGGGTGATGCAAGAGATGTGAGCGGAAACGGCTATACTGCAACTGTAAACGGAGCGACTCTTGCCCCAGACCGTATCGGTTATATTTCAAGCGCATATTCTTTTTCAAATACAAATATTGATACCAATGTGGATGTCGACAATGATGTGCTTACCGCCGGAACTGTTTCGGCATGGTATTATATGAGTGCGGTAAGCGGAAACAATGAATGCATTTTTTCCAATGATGACGGAGAGTGGGACAGGGTTGCTTCTATAACTCCGGGCGGGGCAACGCTCAGCATAGGCGATAATAATAATCTGACAGCGGCATTTGTTCCTGCACAGACAAATCCTTACAGAGTCTGGCAGCATATTTTAATAACGTACAACAGCGGAGGAACAAATACGGTTTATCTGAATGGAAGAAGCCTCGGAACTTTTACAAGCGACGGTACGATAGGGCAGAGTGCATCATTTTTGCGAATCGGACAGAATCCTGCCGGAGCTGCATGCAGTTTTTATGGGAGGATTGACGATGTACGTGTATACAATCGTGTACTTTCGGAGGCAGAAATACGCATCCTTTCCGGATACCATCCCATGCAGGTTTCAGGCTGGAATATAGATCCTGCTTTAAGTTTTTTGAAATTGCATATGGATGCGGGAAGAGCTCAGTATGCAGGCACCGGCACCTGCAATGGAGGAGTGAACTGTGTAAGTTCCTGGCCTGATATCAGTAATTATGCAGCTTCATTAACGCAGGCGACGGGAGCCAATCAACCTGTATACAATGGAACCGGATTGAACGGACGTCCCTCCATTGACTTTTCCTATGCGAATGGAACAAACATATTATCAGCGACCAATCCCATATCCCCAACCGGCCGTTTTACGATATTTTTTGCCATGAACAGAAATGCATCTGCCGGGGCTGTAATCGAGAATATTTTTGATACAGTATCAGCGAGCTGGGGGCATTCATTTCATTTTACTACGGGAGATTTTTTCAGATCGGAAATCACATCAATTTTCGGAAGACCGCTTTCAACCACAGCCTTCACTCCTCCCCTGTCGCCATTTATAATTTCGCGAAAGCATGATGAAACAAGTAATGCCGGTTTGGTTGATACATATTTAAACGGCGCTCTGGATTCAACAGGAACAGTGGGTTCCTGGAACACAGGCTTCAGTGGTTCCGGTTTACGACTGGGACATCCAACAACATCTGCATCCATGTCACTCGGAGAACTGATTCTGATGGATACATCTCCTTCAGGTGCTGATATTACAGCAGCTGACCGGGAACTTGTGGAATGCTATTTGTCTGCAAAATATAATATTCCCATAAACCATGCCTGTCCGTAAGGGCAGGACAATTGAAAAAATTGTTGAAAAAGTTTTGAGGCGTTTATCTTATACGATAATGTTCCGGAAATATTATATAATTTTCATATTATTGTCTCTTTTTGCCTGTTCTTCACCCCGAAACAGCGCCAAAAGCGAACTTTCTCTGGAAGTTTCCAAAATTCAGGACAACGGCAGTCTTAAATTTGAAGACATCTTAAAACTCGATTCAGAATTTATCGAACAGAAAGACGGCATTGTCATTGCAGATTATCTGCCGGAAAGCCTTTGGATGAAGATTATAATAAGAAATCCGGGAGAATCTGTAAACGCCTACATCATGCCTGACCGCGAATCCGTGCTCCGTGCTGATTATTACCTTAAAAATAAAGACGGCATCTGGGAAATGCACAGCGGCGGTTATGCAGTGCCTGAAAACGATATTATACCCAGAAATCCGATCTACTTTCCCGTTCACCTGGATCAGGATTCCACGAATACAGTTTATCTCCATTACAATGGTTTTTTCTACAAGGGGATAAGTCTGAGTATTGTTCCTGAAAAAATTTATGGAACTGTAAGATTTGTTCGTATCGCATTTCAGGTATTTTTTCTTTTTTTAGGGTTTTTTCTGACTTTATGGGCTCTTTATACATTTATTTCATTTAGAAATTATGCTTATTTATGGTACATTATTTATATTTCGCTTTTTATTTTTAATTTTATGATGTCAAGAGGGATTACACTTCAGGTTCTCAATCTTGAAAATCCTGAAATGCTTTTAAACTTCAATCAGGTCATGGTGCATATAATTTTTTTTACTGCAAATATGTTTATTATCAGCATGCTTCAGGTAAACAGAGTTTCGCTTCTTCTTCATCGCATAATGCTCGGAACAAATTTTCTGCATTTTATTAATTTTATTGTGGATATTACGATTATTCCGGGGTTTGACCATGAATTTTTTGCATTGCAGATTATCAATCTGGCGCTGCTTGTGATGTTTGTTTCTTTTAATCTTTACGCAACCTGGAAAGGATCAAAACTTTCCAGGTTGTTGATTGTGCCGACGCTTGTGATTTTTATATGTGCAGGCATTCTCAATCTTCATTTGCTTCATGTTTTTTCCATCAATAAATTTGCAGGTATGATTATCTTTTTATTGATTCCGTCTGATTTTATTTTTTTCATCATCGGCTATCATATTTATATTAGAAGACTGATCCGATTTCGCAAGACACAAACTGCGATTTCAAATGATGAAAATGTTTTTCAAAAATATGATTATTCCTCTGATCATATTTTTGTTACGGAAAACCCTGAAAATTACGGCTTGAATGCTGCAGATGAAGCTGAAAGAAAAAATAAAGAAGGCAGCAAAAAATCTTATATAAAAGAAGAAGATATTCCTGATTTAACGGAAAAACTAAACCGGCTGCTTCAAGATGAAAAACTTTATCTAACAGAAGATTTAAAAGCAGAGCATCTTGCCGCTGAAATGGATATCAAACCATACCAGCTTCAAGAATTATTGAACGGACACCTGGGAGTTTCTTTTTCAGATCTTATAAACCGCTACAGAATCAATGAAGTCATACGTCTCCTTGAGAAATATCCTGAAAAGAAAATTATCGATCTTGCTCTGGAGACAGGATTTCAGTCTAAATCATCCTTTAACAGAATTTTCAAGGAATTCACAGGTACAACTCCGCGAGAATACAGATCGGGGCTGAAAAATTACGCTAAATAGAGGTAATTACATTCATCTCTGAAATTAATATTATAAATTCTACAATTCCTATGTTTAATATTTGGGACAGGTGTGATGAAAGGTTCCTGTTTTATTTCTTTCCATATCCCTGGACGTAATGTTCTTGCAAAATTAAATAGATTTTGAAAGTCTGCCCATAGTATATCAAATATTTATGATGAATTTCAGATATATTTATATCTTTTTGATTCTTTTTTTTATTTCATCATTTGCTTTGAGTGCAAATGATGAAAATGATCTTTTTAATTTAGAAACTTATATTCTTAAAGACCCTGAAAGCATATTTTCGCTTCAGGACGTGCTTAAAAAAGACCAGGAATTTCAAACTCTTCCAGAAAATATTGTGATTGAGGGTTATAGGCCGCAGACCATCTGGATCAAAGCTGTCATCTACAATCATTCAGATTATAATAGATCGGGTTATTTTCTGCCGCAGAGAGAAGCGGTACTCTCTGCGGATCTGTACTTTCAAGAGAAAAATTTTGAATCATGGACTGTAATGCGAAATGGATATCTGTCAGAAGAAAGTCCCGGCGTTTTAAAAGATCCCATTGCCTTTCAGCTGAAAATTCCTGCGAAATCTTCAAAAACCGTTTACTTACGTTTTTCAGGAAC
>JAOUOA010000333.1 GCA_029880625.1 Spirochaetia bacterium | reverse complement strand
TATTTTCTGCTTTGAAGCAAAGACCGGTCCGGAAGAACCCAGCGCTCCGCAAGCCTTGCGCCAGAATCCGGTCTGTAGATTTTTTTTAATTGATTCTTTTGCAGATCCCTGAGCGCATCCTGCCAGAGCAATTCGGCATCCCCCGTACAGACAGAGTCGGCATGTTCAAGAGCTTCGCTGCTGCAGAAAGCAGGATGGAATCCCCCCAGAATCACTTTAGCTCCGTTTGCCCTGAAACGGTCTGCAATTTCATAGGAACGCCTGGCCTGAAACGTCGCAGAAGTTAAAGCTACAGCATCATATTTTACGCTGTAGTCAATTTCATCAAAGTAATCGTCGATCAGATCCACTTCATGTTCGGAAGGAGTCAGCGCAGAAAGAATGCCCAGAGAAAGAGGCTCAAGGCATGCGCGCGAAGAATATTTTTTATCCTCCTGAGAACCGGTTCCGGGACGTACAAGTGCAATCTTCATTTAATTCTCTTTCTCCTTAAAGGCGTCCGCATTCAAGGTAAAACGTATCCGGTCCTGCAGTCTTTGTTTTTTCATAGAGCTCCGGTGATTCGTATACACGGTAGATTCTGCTTTTATAAACCAGTCCCCGGAATTTTACAAGAGTATTTTTTAGAGGATCATTTTCATGAATACCAACCGTAAAATACGCCCATCTTCGGAATTGATTTTGAATTTCAGCGAGAAATATCCGAAAGACTTCAGGATTCTTGTCGCGGACTGCATAAAAAGAAAGAGTAAAAAATGAAAGCATGCTGCCCTGAGGCGGAAGCGGCGGATATCCAAACAGAGGAAATATTCCGGAAATTGGCCTCAGAATGCGAAATAGTTTTCCGTAAGATTGAATGATGTACTGTTTGTAAGCGCTCTGATCCCAGACCGCACCTGCAGCCAGAATCTGTCCGCTTTTATCCTTCAGAACAACAAAATTTTCCAGAGCAGGAAAAGAAACCCCGACAAGAAGGTTTTTTTTCTGAATCACAGGGAAATAAGGAATTTCTTTTCCGTAATCCTGATAAAATTCAATCAGAGCATCCATCGATTGAGAGTTTGCGCTTTCCAGCCGGTAAGAGGAAGGGTAATTCTTACCTGTAACAAGCGCATGCACTTCATACCGCCCTGAAAAATCATAATACGGCATGCCTTTTCGTTTTTTTTCCAGCACCCTTCTTGCGGAAAGATTCTCTTCCAGAATAGTCGTCAGATAAAAGGCAGGCGGAGAATTCCTGTTTCGATCAAATAAAAACCGGTATCCCTCGGGTAAAAGATGAATATGACGCCTGTATTTTTTACGAATGCGAAGGCCGAATAAATAACCCATTTGAAGAACTTTACCGCCGTCAAAGACAAAATTTAATGAACAGCATGCCATCGCTGCAAGTTCTCCGGATTTTGTTTCTCGAATTAAAAGAATTTCCACCGATTCGCCTTCTTTCCGCAGAGAAAAAAGAGGCCTGTCCCGCCGCGTGTAGAGAAGAGAAATATTGCCGGGAAACACTTCTTCCTCAAGAAGTTCCAGAATTCCGCTGTCATCATCCGATGCAGTCTGAAAATCAAACTGAAGTTTCGTCATAGATCTTGAGTTCTCCTGAAAAGATTTCAGTCCAGGGAAGCCGCCCGTCAACAGGGAGAAATTTTACATCTCCCGTTTTATCCGCTTGTCCCAGAGCTTCATGATACAAGACATGAGGATCTTTTGTATTTGAAAAAATTTGAAACAGGCCTGCCTTCAGAAGCTGTCCCGTCTGCCTGCACAATTTATAATGAAAGTGCTCCTGCAGTTTCGCTTCCAGGTAATCGGCAATCTCCCTGCAGGAAAAGCTTTCGCTTTGATCCAGAAAAAGCACATAGCGGCCGGAAGACTGAAGCTTCTGGGGATACAAAAAAGCAAATGAATTTTTCAAAGCAAAATGATTCCGAACGGACTGAATCATTTCCTGAGCCGCACGGTGGTGCAGCTTCTCTCCAAAAAGATCGCTTGTGCTGTCCCGGGAAAGGAAACGCATGCATGGCGTTTTTTTATAAAATCCAGTCACAAGAATCAAATCATTCATACGGTAGCGGTAAAGCCCGCCAGAAGTCGTCACAATGACACTGTATTGCCGGTCTTTCTTTACGGATTCTGCTCTGCAAATTTCTCCATTTACAGCATCTTCAAATTCAAAAAAATGCGAATTTACTGAAAGAACAGGGTCTTTTCCTTCAACAAAAGGAAGTGAGATAAATGCTTCTGTAGCAATCAGCCCCTTTCCCTGAAAGTCAATCCCTTCCATTCGTTTTTTCAGCAATTGATAGATTTCTCTGCTGCTTCCATCGCTCCAGCAGCTGATCAGTTTTAAGTTCGGCCACAGCGTTCTGTAAAGATCGGAAGATTCTTTTTTCGAAATGAGTGTTTCAATTTTTCCTGCACGTTTTTTGCAGACGCCGTACACAGAACGGACAGCCTCCTCAGGACTGTTTTCAAGAAAATCCAGGAGGAGATAGAGAAGCGAAGGGCTCCATACGGAAATCAGCGAAAGGTCTTCCCTGAGAAGAAGAGCAGCAAGGGTCGCCTTTTTAAAATGAATGACTGAAGAAAGAGAATCTTTCGTAAAATTGGGAAGAACCGCGACAGACGGGTAAAGCCATTTTCCGAAGAAACCCAGATACTCTGAATCATGGCTGAATCCAACAGGAATGTTTTCATATTTGGATCGTTTCACAGGCGGGCTTACAGCCCAGTATGCGCTTCCCGAGCGGACTGCCGGATATTTTTTGAAAAGAGAAACAATCCAGGGCGAAATTCCCATCTGGAATTCCTGATTCAGAGATTTTGTCCAGGGGATGTATTTTTTTATTCCTGTAGACCCTCCGGTCGGTTCAAAGAGGATTACCCGTTCCTTTGTAAGGATCTGATCTTTCCCTGCGCCTATCTTTTGGATATAAAATTCATAATCTTCATAGCGGGTAACAGGAATATGCATCTGAAAGTTGTTTCTGTTTTGAATCTTTGAAAATTGAAATTGTTTACCGTATTCTGTATCTTGATTTCTGCGGATGATCCGCATTAAAATATCTTCCTGCGCAACTGCAGGGTTGGCAAGAGATTTTCGAAATCGTATTTCTCCGGGAAGGCTTTTATAAAACCATAGTGAATTGACGGCAGTTTTCAGCAGGGTTTGATTCATAGCAGCCGTTTTAAGATAAAGTCCTTCAAATTCTCACGGCTGAACGGAGCCAGACAGAGAAGTTCGTCGCCGTCTGCATGACCAGGATTTTTTTCTGCAAAAAAAGCAATGCTTTTGTCTTTGATTCTGCCTTCTGAAATTTTTCCAATTCCATCTTTCAGCTTCTGGGAATTTTCGGAAGCATGCAGAATCATTTTAGAAGGGTCAAAGCCCTGTGAAAATAGTTTATCGGCAGCCTGAAGCGTAATTTCCTTTTCAAAATCAGGAAAACCTTGCTCCGGCGAAGGATAGTATTTTTTAAAAAAAACAGGAAGAAAACGGTAGGTACGGAATCCCTTGCTAGTTAAAAGCCAGTAAAGTAGCCTGTCTGGATTTTCGTCAAGAATGCCTAGCATCATCCGGCCCCAGGCGATGGAAAGAGCCATTGTATTGTTCCAGAATTTTTTTTCAACGATGGTATCGCCTGAAAAAACCACGCATACCGGACGGCCCTGGATTTCAAAATTCAGCAACGCCTGTGTTGTAAATCCCGCCAGTCTTCCGAATGCATCCAGGAGAAAAATTACAGAATTTTTTCCCGAAAGATCGCGTTCAAAATTCTGCCTGTCTACATTGTAGTAGTATCTTTCCATCAAACAGAACATTTCTGATTTTTCTGCATCTGAAACTTCTTCAAGTCGACGATATAAACCGTTCAGGATCATAGCTTCTCCGCCTCTTCACGGATCAGTCCCAGCGGAATTCCTTTTTTTTCTTTTACCTCTCGCTTAAGCATCAGATTCAGGCTGAAATAAAAAACAATTTTTTTTAATGATGAAGCATTGGAGCGGAATTCAAGTATTCTTTTGAAAATTGAAGGCAGGCTGTAAAATAATTTTCGCGCCTCCTGGCAGAGATGCTCCAGCTTTTCGGGAAGCATGATTTCAGGATGAAAAACCACCTGACCGAATCTGT
>JAOUOA010000018.1 GCA_029880625.1 Spirochaetia bacterium | reverse complement strand
CTGCAAGGATTAAATATACGGGAATCGGAATTGAAACAGGTTTTGATTCCTGACTTTTAAAAAAATAGGAATGATGAAGAAATTTCATGTAATAATAGATCGAAAGGATTGTATTGAAGCCCATGGTTACAGCAAGCCAGTAATTCCCATCTTCAATTAAATGGGCAAAAATTAAATACTTTCCCATAAAACCTGAAAAAGGCGGAATCCCGATGAGGGAAAATGCAAATCCAGCCATGACAGCCGATAAAAAAACGCCGCCTTTTCCTCGAAACGCAAGTCCGTTAAAAAGCGAAAGATCTCCCTCGCCGTCTTCTGACAGAATCTGAAAGATGATAAAGGTGCCTCCAGTCATAAGAAAATACGCCGCCATATAATACACAAGGGATGGATCAATGCGGGTTTTTGTAACAGAAAAAAGAGCCAGAGCATACCCTCCATGGGCAATCGATGAATAAGCCAGAAGACGTTTGATTCCGGTCTGATTGAGGGCGCTGAAATTACCCAGGGTCATGGTAAGAGCGCTCAATACAGCAATGGCTTGAAATATAAATTCGCCGGAGAGATTCTGCTGGAAAACAGCATTGAAAACCTGAAGGATCACGGCAAAGCCCGCAATTCTCGGCGCAATAAAAAAATAGGTAACGGGAACAGAAGCGCCTTCATAAACATCGGGGCACCAGGTATGAAACGGAACTGCCGCAAGCTTGTATCCCAGGCCTGCAATAAAAAAAGCGGTTCCTGTAATGAGCATGATTCTGTGAGCGAATGATCCAAATTGAATTTCGTTTAGAAGGGAATCAAAATAAATGCTTCCGGTAATGCCGTAAAGGAAGGACATGCCGAAAAGCATAATTCCCGATGATACGCCGCCGTAAATGGCGTATTTGACTGCAGCCTCCAGAGATTTTCCACGTTGAAAGGTGATGCCGGTAAGAAGATAACTGAGCAGGGAAATGAATTCAATTGAAAGATAAAGCGTGATCATATTGGAGGCGATCGTCATAAACATTCCGCCAAGCACACTTCCCATGATCAGGAGATTGAGTTCCGGCCGGGAAATCTGTTTTGTTTCGCTGCTGTATTCTGCAAGGATGGCGGCCGCAGCCCCTGTAAGAATAATCAAAATCCTGAAGAAGACGGAAGATGATGTAATATAAACGGAGCGTGAAAAGAAGAATCCTGAATCGTTCTGGGTGAATAAAAAATAAAGCGAAAGGGCGTAAAAAAGAAGAGAAATCCACCCTGTGTTTTTACTGATAAACGAAATATTGAAAAGACTTAGCGTTAAAACAGCAATCAGGCCTGCGGCGAGAATGATTTCCGGCAGAATTGCCATGCTCTGTGTAATCAGATCGTGTATCATTTTATTAAAAAAACATGCTGCTCAGACGGAAAACGCTTTTCTCTACAGTGTCCAGAAAGAGCGAAGGGTAGATTCCAAGAACCAGCGTGAGCGCAGCTAGCGGGAGTAATGCAAAAAACTCATTCAGCTTGAGGTCTTCCTTTATGCCGGAAGCATCCGGATTTCCGAAAAATATTTTTTGAAATGCATTCAAAAAGTAGGCTGCGGCAAGGATGATGCCCGCTGCAGCCGCAATTGTATAATAAGGATGCTGTGCAAATGCTCCGAAAAGGCAGAGCGCTTCGGAAACAAAACTGGAGAGTCCGGGCAGTGCCAGACCAGCGAAAAATGCGAGAGCGGCGAGAACAGAAAATCTGGGCATAGAATGAATTACGCCGCCGAAGCGGGTGATGTCTCTGTGATGCACTCTGTCGTAAAGAACTCCCACGCTGATAAAAAGCATGGCTGAGATGGTTCCGTGGGTGAACATCTGAAATACAGCGCCATTGAAACCGTCCTGATTCAAAGAACTGATTCCGAGAAGAGCAAATCCCATGTGGGCAATCGAACTGAATGCAACGAGCCGTTTCAGATCCGTCTGCGCAAGAGCATTTAAAGATCCGTACAGAATGTTGATCACTCCGGCCATTGCAAGAAAATACGGAGCAAGAAGAACGCTCTGGTCAGGAAGTACAGGCAGAAGAATTCTTAAGATTCCGTAAATTCCCATTTTTAAAAGGATGCCGGCCAGTATAACAGAAATCGGAGTGGATGCTTCCACATGGGCAACGGGCAGCCAGGAGTGGAGCGGAAAAACGGGAATTTTTACGGCGAAAGCGATAAAGAGGGAAATCCAGATAAGAATTCGGAAAGTCCCGGCATCCATGAGGGAAAGCCCGTCTGCAAAAGGTCCCTGGAGAACGCCTGGTTCTGCAAGCTGAACAATATTCAATGTCCTTTCACGAATTTCCGGGTCGGGATTGATATCGCTGAAAAGATAAAATAAGATAAGAACGAGAAGCATGAAGATGGAGCCGACAAGGGTAAAAAGAAAAAACTTAATGGCCGCATATTCTCTTCTTTCGCCTCCCCAGATCCCGATTAAAAAATACATGGGAAACAGCATCAATTCCCAGAATACGTAAAACAGAAAAAAATCCAGAGCGAGAAAGACTCCCGTCATTCCGGTAAAAAGAAGAAGATAAAGAGAATAAAATCCTGCTTTATGGGGCACCTGTCTTGTGATAAAAAGTCCGGAAATGGAAATGACAGATGTCAGAATCACAAGGCTCAGAGAAATTCCGTCAACTCCGAGGGTGTAGTTAATATGAAACTGTTCAATCCAGACTGCATTTTCAATTAGCATTAAATCTGTATATTCAGACGAAAAGGGCCGGATGGGATTTGCCGGATCATAAATTGAGTAAATATAAAGTGTTAGAAAAAGCGGTAGGGTTAAAAAAATAAGAGTAATCCAGAACGATATGCCGGAAAAGCGCGCAGGAAGGATGAGAATCAGTGGGATTCCAATCAACGGAAAAAAGATTAAGATGGATAAAATATAATTTTCCATAAGACCGTTAGAATTTTCTCCAGAGATCAAGCCAGATCATCATAGATCCAAGAATCAGGACACCGCCCAGAATGTAATGCAAATAATTATGAAGATATCCTGTCTGGAGATTTCTGGAAATCATACCGAAAGTTTTTGATGTTTGCACAATCAGCCGGACTGTTTTTAATACAACATGCTTTTCAAAAGAATGACTCAGACGGGATATTCTGCAGGTAATTTCGGATACCAAACGTACAGCACTGTCTATGATAGATCGGTCAAAGAGGGCGGAATAATCTGAAGCCTTCTTTATAAATAAAATTACTGTTTTTTGATAAAACTCATCCACATAAAAACATCCTGTTAAGAACCGGTAAATTGCGCCGGATCGTGCAATTACAGCTTCTTTGAAAGCAGGGTGTTTTATATGCAGAAGCCAGGAAATAAAGACAGCAGAAATTGACAGAGAGCCGGCAGCGGCTGCAATCAGAGTATGTCCGGCAGCTCCTTGATTGGCCATAGAAGATACAGTATGTTTTAAGAAATCTGTAAAGAAACCGGAAATATTGAGGAATCCTGAAAGAAATGAAAGAAGCGTAAGAAGAATCAGCATTGATTTTATAAAATACATATTTTGAGAATGCTGGAAATTTCCCTTTTCTTTTCCAAAAAAGATCATAAAAAACTGTCTGAAGATATACAACGGAGTGATAAAAGCAATCAGAAGGCCCGCAGAAAAAAGAAAAACCGAAAGAGGACCAGAATTTAAATTTTCGTAAAGACGGATCAGGATCAGATCCTTGCTGAAAAATCCTGCAAAAGGAAAAATTCCAGATATGGAAAGGGCGGCAATGAAAAACACAGTTCCTGTCAGGCGGTCTTTATGAAACAGGCCTCCCATCTTTCTCATATCGCCGTTGTGGTGCAGATAAATCAGAATTGCGCCGGCACAGAGAAATAGAGATGCTTTGAAAAAGGCATGGGTGATCAGATGAAAAAAACCCTCCTGAAATGCTCCTGAACCGAGAGCGAGAAAGATAAAGCCAAGCTGCGAAATGGTGGAAAAGGCAAGAACCTTTTTTATGTCAAACTGGAACAGAGCGAAAATTCCAGCTAAGATTGATGTGAAGGCGCCCGTTAAAGCGATTACATCCATGGTAAACGGAGCTGCGAGAAAAAAATGCGACATGCGCAGAATCAGATAAATTCCGGCTGTAACCATTGTCGCTGCATGAATGAGAGCCGATACGGGTGTTGGGCCTGCCATGGCGTCGGGAAGCCAGGTGTAAAAAGGAATCTGAGCCGATTTGGCCGCAGCCGCTGCGAAAAGAAGGAATGCCGTAATTTCAATTACGGGAAGTCCTGAAAAATGTACATGTCTGAGCTCTGTGAGACTAAAATTGACGCTGTTAAAATCAAAAAAGAGAAGTGATCCTGTCTGACTGTAAAGATGTATCAGGAAAAAAACTGCTGCAAGAAATGCAAAATCTCCCGTGCGGTTGATCATGAAAGCTTTCAGCGAGGCGCGTGATGCATCCTGTTTCTTAAAATAAAATCCGATCAGAAGATAGGAACAGAGTCCTACGCCTTCCCATCCCAGAAATAAAAACATAATATTGTCCGACAGGATAAGAATCAGCATCATTGCAGTGAAAAGATTCAGAACGGCAAAATACCTTGCAAAGCCTTCTTCGTTTTTCATGTAGTCTTTTGAATAGAGATGCACAATCAGCGATACAAGAGAAATGATCGCCGCCATGATGCCGGAAAGCGGATCAATGAGGATATCAAACTGAAAGGGGATTTTATTTACGGAAAACCAGGAGCCGAGGTGTGCGGGGATTTTTCCTTCGCTGCCGAAGCTGAAGATCTGAAATAAAAAATATGAAGAGATGACAAAAGAGATAAATACAAAAAGGGAGGCCGTCAGAAACACAAACAGATCCCTTTTTGCAAAACGGATGTTGAAAAAAGAAATCCAGCCGTTCATTAAAAATCCAGCAGCAGGAGAAAAAATGATCAGCGCTGCCAGGTGTTCTGTTGATAAGTTGAAATAGTCCATTTTATTTTTTTAAATCCGACATGGAATCCGAAGATAGATTTCCGGTTTTCCGGTACAGAGAATAAATCAGAGCAAGAATTACCGCTGCTTCCAGGGCCGCTATGGTAATGATAAAAACAGCCATTACTCTGCCGTTTCCGTCATTGTTGAAAAGCGCAAATCCTGCAAACTGAACTGCTGCGCCGTTTAAGATCAGCTCCATTCCCATCAGAATCGATATTAAATTTTTTCTTGTCAGGGTTGTATAAATTCCCAGCAGAAAGATCAGTGAACCTGTTAACAGTACAGTGTGAAGATTCATTCTGCACCATCCTGGTTTTGATGATTCCGGGCGCGTGAATGCCGGACTATGTAAACGGATCCGACCAGACCGATCAATAAAAGAAATGAAACCAGTTCAAACGAAAGGATGTGATCTGTTAATAAAAGTTCACCGATGGATTCTGTGACAGGCCGTTGATCGGGAAAAGACGTTTCATTCGGTCCTGTAAAGATCATGAAAATTACAAAGATCAGGGTTGGAATGATGAGAAGCGGAGCCATGAAATCCTTTCTGGATGGGTTTGTGGTTTCGTTTTTTTGCGAAATTTCTGAGGTCAGCATAATGGCAAACAGGATGAGTACCAGAATACCCCCGACATATATCAGGAGCTGAATCACGGCAAGAAAATCCGATCCCAGAAGAACATAAATTCCGGCTGTCAATGCGAGGGTAAGAAGCAGTACAAAAGCGCTCCGTACAAGATTTCCGGAAAATGCCGAATATGCTGCAGAAAGAACCGTCAGCGCTGAAAAGATGATAAACAGGATATCGGTCATTGTTTTTCTTCTCCCTCATCTTCCTTTTCTTTTTCCATCTGCAGGATGCGGTTTTGTTCCAGATACTCTTTTGCTGTTTCGTCGGAGACATAACTGTAAATCAGCTGTTTCGGATCATAAGAAGAGCCTTCAAATTCTTTTGTAAAGTAAATTGCATCCGTAGGGCAGGGCGGGATGCATAAACCGCAGAACATGCATTTTGAAATATCAATATAGAAATAGACAGGGGCTTTCCCTTTTCTTCCGGGAACCTTGACGCCATCCATGGTAATACAGTCAATCGGACAGGCTTTTGCACATGCATCGCATGTTGTGCAGGTAAGATGATTGACTTCGAGAAATCCCCTGAATCGGTCCGGAAGAGTATCCTGTACCTTTTTTTTGTTTCTGTTCGGATATTCCAGGGTTACAGGTTTTTGAAATAAATACGAAAACGTAATGCTCAATCCGTCAAAGACTGTATAAGCAGAATCAAAAATATTTCTAAAATACTGTAGCGCAGGATTCATGATTTACCTGGTGGTTGTTGTCCCAATATTTGCTTTCATTTTGATAAGATTGACTGCAATGACTCTGTATATAAAAAGAAGAAACAGTAAAATAAAAAAACCGGTAATGCTGTACTGAACGGCAGGGAGTCCTTCAGGAAACAATACCATCCAGAAAAGAACGCCGGTGATGGATAAAAAGGAAAAGGGCGTCAGATATTTCCAGGAAAGCGACATGAGCTGATCAATCCGCAGACGGGGAAGAGTCCAGCGGAGCATGATGATTAAAAAAGTTAAAAATATCGATTTAAAAAATAAAATACCGATACCCGTTGCTTCAATAAAAACAGATCCGATTGTGAATCCTTCATGGAAAGGAGAATTCCAGCCTCCCAGGAACAAGGAAGAAAGGATTGCAGAGATGACATAGAGGTTGGCCCATTCTGCGAAAAAGAAAATTAAAAAGCGAATGCCGCTGTATTCAGTGTTGTAACCTGAAACCAGTTCTGATTCAGATTCAGGCAGGTCAAAGGGCGTTCTGTTTCCTTCTGCGATCAGGGCTGTAAACATGATGAAAAAAGCAATTACGGTAAACGGACTCGATGCAATATGCCATTCCCAGGGCCAGACGCCCTGATTTATTATAATTTCCTGCATGGAAAGCGAACCTGCAAGGAGGATTACAGTCAGTGCAGACAGAGCAGATGGAATTTCATAACTGATAATCTGCGCAGCAGAACGGAAACCGCCCAGCATAGAATATTTGTTATTGGATCCCCATCCTGCCATTAAAATACCGATTACATTGAAAGAAGATACGGCCATAATGTAAAGAATCCCTGTATTTAAATCTGCTGCGATCAGATTCATTCCGACTGGAATAGAAGCAAAAGCAAGGAAAACAGCGGCAAAGATGATATAAGGCGCTGTTCGGAAAAGAATTTTATCTGCTCCGTCGGGAATGATGTCTTCTTTCTGGAGAATTTTAATACCATCCGCAACAAATTGGAAAAACCCGCGAAAGAAGATGTAGTTCGGTCCGATTCTGCTCTGCACTCGTCCTGCTATTTTTCTTTCCACAACAGAAGTAATTCCTGCAAACAAAGAGATAAAACCTGCAAATAATAATGCTGTAAAAATGAGGATTAAAATAATGGAAAAGGGATCTATAACTCCGGTAATCTCAGAAATTTTCCCGGCTATATGTTCATAAATTTCAGTCATGAGGAAGTGGGTAAATGGACTTTCCCCGTCCGGGACGGAAAAAGTCCATGAAAATTTATTTGGGTGCGCCGATGATCAGAGGCATTCCGGATGCATTGGGGCTTGTCGGCATGACAATAAATGTAGTATTTGGGGAGCTTGCCAGTTCTCTGTAGGTCTGTATAGCTTCATGCTGGAGATAATAAGGAGTTAGCGTCTGGTTGATGATTGCCTGAGCTTTTGCTATCCCTCGCGCTTCTTCCACCTTGATCTCTGCTTCTTTAATTGCTTTTTGTTTTCTGAATTCTGCAGCTTCCGCATCCTGCTGCGCGCGGATTTTTCCCTGTACGGAATGTTCCACATCTTCAGGCAGTCTGATGTCGCGAAGGAGCACATTATCCAGGATTACATGTTTTTTTGCAAGTTCGTCGGATGCGTCCGCAAGAATTTCTTTCTGTACTTCTTCTCTTGTCGAGTAAAGTTCTTTTACTGTATATTTTGAAATGGAATTTCTGATGGTTGTCCTTAATGCAGGAATGATAATGTTTTCCTTTAATGTTTCTACATTTGTTGCCGTCTGTCTGTAAATCATATCAATTTTTCCGGTATCCACTTTAAACCAGGTCGTAGTGTCGATGGTGACCTTCATTCCGTCCATTGTGCGAACTTCAATCTGCATGGTAGACTGATTGATTCGTTTGGGATAGGAGCTTGTATTTGCCCAGGGACGTTTTGTATGAATTCCAGGAGTATCAATGGAGTCATAAATTTTACCGAACTGGATCAAAACGACTGCTTCTCCTTCATCCACAGTGAATAGAATTGATGTGAAAAAGAAAATCGCTGAAAGTCCTGCAAGTCCGAAACTGTAAATTCTGGTTTTTTCAATTGTGTAAAGGGCTCCCGCAGAAATCAGCCCGAGTATGGAAATAAGAAATAGAAACATTGCTCAGCCTCCGTTAATTAAATTTTGAATTATCCAGGGTTCAGTCAGAAGAAGATTGAGAATCTTTTCTTCTGAAAATGAGCCCATGAATCAATCAATTTTAATAGACTCATCATTTTAAATAATGAGTCTGAAACAGGCATTTGCCTGAAAATGATTGAAGATATTTTCCTGGTGCAGGTTTTAGCTGGTAAATTTCAGGAACAAGGAAAATTTAGGTGATTCGATAAAAATCACTTTCATAAATCAGAAAACGGCAGTTTTCATCAGTATATTAAAATGACTGAAAATCAAATATTAATAGCTTAAATCCGTTCATGATAAACCAGTTATATGGATCAAGTCCCATTCAACAATAAACAGAAGCCGGCAGATGCTTCAAAAACCATGTTTTTGAAATAAAATAAAAGAAAAAAACGTCGTATACATTTAAATTTTTTATTGTGAAGGTGGAATGGAAAAGTATTTGCCTTGAAAAGTGCCGCAAGGAATCAGATTTTATAACCGATTTATTCCCAAAATAATATGTCTCAAAACCAGATTGATTCAGGAAAAACCTGCTGCAGAATTGTGGTTTTGAGTTTTTTAATAAAATTCTCAGCTGAACAAATTATGAATGGGAAATCGGTGTTCTACAGAATGGAAAGCCGTGAACCGAAAATATAAAGGAATATTATGTCCAGACTGAAAAAAAAATTACTTCTTTATTTTATTCTTATTTCTGTTGTTTCTGTTTCTGTCAGTGCTGAAATTATACTCGAACTCAGCAGTCCTGTTTTCAGGAATCAGGTCCTCAAGCAGTTTCAGATAGAGCTTTCCAAGGATTTCTCAGAAGAAAAAACAAATGCTTTTATGAAAGAGACTCTTGATGTTGAATCTCTTTTTGAAGTGTTCAATATCTTTCAAATGAGAATGATTCTTCTTCTGTCTGTTGTTACGGCTTCAATTGTCGGCGCTTTTTTTATGTTTACCCGCGAAATTGTTTCTCCCATGGAAGGAATGGTTGCAGCGACAAAAAAAATAGCGGATGGAGATTTGAGCACGACCGTCCCCGTTAAAAGTGACGATGAAATCGGCCAGATTGGAAATCTGATCAATGATATGAGCGTGAATCTTCAAGAAATGATCATTCAAATTCGCCAGGAAGTAAAGCGGCTTCGTGAAAAAATTTCTGAAGCAAACGAAAAAGTAACAAAATCTCTGCATACGAAAGAACTGACAAGAGCAATAGAAGAAAAAAGAATAAAGCTTAAGGATTTGCGAAATATCGTATCTACCGGTGATGAACTGAGTACAATTCTTGATGATATGGTTGTAGAACTTTCTTCTCTCCAGGCTTTTATTAATATGTATAAAGTGTTTCAGGTCGCTGATGAAAAAAGCGAAGATCTTAAAGTTCTTGCTTCCCTGCAGGAAGAGAAATCAGACACAGACGGCGGCTGATTGGTATGAAATTTATTTAAATAAGGTAATGTATGGATCTGGGAATGAGTTTTGAATATTGGTACATGTTTCCGATAGCGGTTGTGATTGCAATTACTGCAAATTCATCCGGCTTTTCCGGAGGCGTTCTGTTTCAGCCGATTTTTTATTTTTTTGTAAAGCTTCCAATTCAGGAATCCGTTGCAACGGGAATTGCAACGGAAACTGTAGGGATGACCAGCGGCGCGATCCGTTATATTGTTCAGAAAGGCGTGGATCTTCAAATCGGATTTGTCATGATTATGCTTACCATTCCCGGTGTTGTCGTGGGGAATCATATCCTTTTAATTGTAAACGCCGATCTTTTGAAAATGATTCTGGGTTTAATCATCTTCGGGCTTGCGTCCATGCAGTTTGTGGGAGCGATTCAGAAAAACTTTGGACACAGAGATGAAATCCCTGTCGAAGATATTTACCGTTATATGTGGATTCCTCCTATCGGAGGATTTTTTTCAGCTGCAAGCGGCACCGGGGTATGCGAACTTTCACAGCCCGTACTTGAAAGAGGTCTGAAGCTGAAAACCAAAAAAGCGAATGCAACGGCAATTTTGATTGAGGCGACAGCGGACTGGGTAATTACTATATTAAATTTAAATGCAGGATTGATCCGCTGGGATATCTGGCTCTTTACCGGAACGGGTGTGATTATTGGAGGACAGATCGGCCCCTATCTTTCAAAATATATGCCGGACCGTACCCTTAAGATTGTTTTTTCCATAGGTATTATTGGAGTCGCAATTTTTTACATATATAAAGGCGCTATATGGAGCGCGAAAACGCTTGGTTTTCTTTGATAAAACGGACTTCGTAAATGAACTGCCTGTTAGATAAATGTACGATTTTGGCATAATACTGGAATTTCTTCAAAGCAAAGGAGGGCTGGCTTTCCTTCATTTTGTGCAGGCAATACTGTTCAGTGTTATGGTTTATATTCTGGGCGCTGAATTTTACAGAACAAGACGAAATGATCTGATCTATAAATTAATTGCATCATCAAGTATTACCATACTGAATATTTTTACAGTTTACTTTCTGAGTCTTCAGATATTTTATAAGATCCCTCTGACAGACAAGTTCTTTCCCCTGATTCACAATGCTGTTTTTTTAATTATTGTTATGGCTCTGTCAAGAGCTTTCATTTATGATTTTATTAACAACCAGGCCATGTTTGACAGGTTTATTCATTTCGGTATGCTTCTGGTCGTTCCGATTTACCTTGGGCTTCAGACCTACTGGCTTAATATTTATCACTTCGGATTGAGTTTCAGCGATTCTATCATTCAGATGGTATTTGCGATCTTTATGGTTCTTGTTCTGGTGATCTCCATTTACTACATACTGATGTACAGAAGAACTTTTCGTTTCAGGCTGACAATAGCCTTTGGTTCTATTCTGGGCGCACAGTCCATCAATCTTTACGGCAGTTATATCGGCAAAGAGCTTCCGGATTATCTTCTTCTGGCGCGGGCCGCATTGCCCATCCTGGTTCCCATTATGTTCAGCACTGTTGTGTTTAAAGAACTCATCGAAAGCGTTGTAACGATGTCCGACCATCTTCAGGGTGTGTTCCAGAATCAGAGGAATATTGTAAGGGAACTCAGCAAGGTAGGCGATGATCTGGTAAAAGCCTCAAGCCGTCTTGTGAATATGTCAATGGAAGGCTGGCAGAAGCTTTCCGTTGTCGTGGAAAATATTTATTCCCAGGAAAAAGATAGAGATGATATTCTTGAGTTAACGAATTCAACAATTGAACATGTGAAAACCATGGTTGATCTTGTATCGGGAAGTACAGAAGAACTGGAAGTCTTTGATACTTCCTCTCTGGGGGGACAGACGACTTCCATGGACCAGATCCTTTCTCTGGTTGAGGATAAAATGAAAAGAAGTGAAATCCTGTTTAACAAAACGGATACGTTGCTACGTTCTCTATACCAGACATCGGAAGATATTACTGACGCTCTTGAAGGAATTGAAAATATTTCAAAACAGACGAATATGCTTTCTCTGAATGCTGCGATTGAAGCGGCAAAAGCAGGCGAACAGGGCAAAGGGTTTGCCGTGGTTGCGGATGAAATCGCAACTCTTGCAGAACGTTCCAGAAAAAATACAGACGATGTAATTCATTTTATCGGAGGTCTGGTGGATGATGCAAGAGTAACCGGTGAATTAATCCAGAAAGGAATTCTTGATATGCGTGATGTCAAGGAAAATATTGAAAAGCTGAGGGGGTTTTCTGATTCCATCATGTTTACCCAGACACTTTTTGAAGGGATGCTTGAAAGCAATTCGGCTTTAACGAAGGATTCGCAAAAGAACAGCAAAATGGTGATACAGGATATGCATATGACGGAAGAGCTGATCAAGAAGAACTCTGTGAACGGAGAAAAGATGAAGGATCATATCCGTACGCATATTGGCGAAATTGAAGCGATCGCAGGGGTAAGCGATGATTTAAATTCCATGATTCAGAATTTAAATAACAAAACCAGAGAGATTGTGCAGATGATGGACCGGATTTCCACCCTGGTGGGAACGGGACGCGGATTTGACTGATCCGTCTTTTGATTCTGGTCATCTATTAAATATTTTAAATTCGTTAATAATTAATGATTTTCATTTATCCGGGTGCGAAAATCCATTCGTCTTACTTTTTGTTTTAAAAAACTTCTCTACCAAAGGGAGTTGTCAGGAATATTTCATGATATAGTTGTACATATCCTGGATGGATTGGCTTGTGCTGAAATGAGGCTCCCATCCCAGAGATTTTATTTTTGATGCATCCCCGTATCGGTTTGATGGGCCTTCCTGCCTTAAAAATTCAGGGTTTACTTTGAAATTAACGTCAATCCCTGTCGTTTCCATAGAAATTTTTAGAATTTCCTTGATCGAAGTCACTTTTCCGGAACATATATTATAGGTTTCTCCAGATGCGCCGTTTTCTGCTATGAACCGATAGGCATTTACAACATCGCGTACATCGGTAAAGTCGCGGCCCGATTCAATATCGCCCACTTCAATTTCTGATTTGTTATTTTGTTTTGCATCGATCAGTCTGTGAAGAAAGGCGGGAACAACAAAACTTTTGTTCTGTCCAGGCCCGATGTGGTTAAATGGCCTTGCAATTAAAATGTCAATTTCGTCGTGAAGAAAGTATTTAGAAAAAAGTTCGGATGCATATTTTGTTGCTGCATAAGGACTTTCAGGATTGCAGCAGTCATTTTCTGAAAAACCAGTGTTGTTTTTCAGAACGGTGCCGTAAACGTCGCTTGAACTGATGTAAATAAAGCGTCCCTTGAAACCGCTTTCTTTCAGGGCATTCAGTAAATTGATTGTATTAATGGTATTGCTCTGAATGATTCCTGCAGGATTTTTCCAGCCTTCAGGGATAAATGCTGTTCCGGCAAGATGAAATACATATTGATAGGACGAAAAGTCGTCCAGATTCTGAATTTGTTTAACATCTGAAAGATCGGAAATGAGAACAGGCGTTTCGCTTAAATTTTCATCGTCCCAGATTTTCTGTTCTAAAGGATGGATCCCTCTGGACAGTCCTGTGACACTGTACTGACTTTTCAATAACTGAAGGCAGAGCTGCCTTCCTGCAAATCCATGAATTCCTGTGATGAGAGCTTTATTTTTTTCCATTTAATAAAATATTTTTTAATGCCTTTTCAAGAGAAGGGTAGGTGAACTCAAAACCTTCTTTCTGGATTTTTTCTGATGATACCATCTGTCCATCAAGCACTATTTCAGACATGTCTCCCAGCAGAATCTTTAAAAGAAATGAGGGTACAGGAGGCAGGATGACAGGGCGGTTCAAGCATTGGGCCAGGACCTGAATCATCTGTAGGTTCGTCACTGTATCTGGTGAAACAGCATTGTATATGCCTTTGATTTCGTTTTTTTGTACAGCAGCAGCAATGATTCGGGAAAGGTCATGGATATGAATCCAGCTGATGTATTGTTTTCCTGATCCGAGGGCAGATCCCAGAAAGA
>JAOUOA010000411.1 GCA_029880625.1 Spirochaetia bacterium | reverse complement strand
ATTCCATTCCACGAAATGCCTCAACAGCCAGATCCACACGTTTGTAGGGAACCATGGCGCTTACAACCAGATAATAATCTCCTCTGGTTTCACTGCGCGGAACTTTATGCGAATCTTCAATGCAGGGAGGGAAAACAACATTCGAATCTTTTCCGTAATATCTGCGTATCCTGGTCGAAACAAAACTGCTGTTGGATATATAACTGTCAACTCGTGGAGAAGCAGCGGCATCCCACATTCTCAGGTAATTTGCGAAAAAGGGAATAATGAAACGGTTTGTAAAACCTTTGCCGGGGAAGTAATCATGAAACATATCCCATACATAGCGCATGGGACTGTGAAAAAAACAGAGATGAGGAATTCCAGGAGGTACGATTACGCCTCTTGCCACGCAATGACTGCTGGAGACAACAAGATCATAGCCGTGAAAATCAAATGTTTCAATAGCAGTCGGGAATAAGGGAAGATAATGTCTGTATTTTTTCTTTTTGAATGGCAGGCGGTCAATAAAAGTTGTATAGATGTTTCTCCCCGAAATTTTTTTACTGACGCTTCCGCGGTTATAAAGAAGCGTATACAGATCTGCATCGGGAAAAATATCCAGGATGGCTTCCAGAACAACTTCTCCTCCCCTCATGCCGGTAAGCCAGTCATGAACCACTGCTACCCTGCGAATCTTTTGAATCTTTTTTTTCGCCATGATTCCAAAATCCAGCCTTATCCCTGCAGGTCAAGGCTTTCCCCGGCGCTGTCAATCGCCGGAATTTCATTCAGTTCTTCAAGAAAACTGATACGCATGTGCTCGGGAGACAGAATGACGATTGAGTTTCCGAACGAACGGATCATAGAGCGAAACCAGAGGCTTTCATTCACAGGACAGTCCGCCTGAAGCCATCCTCCGAAAGCTTCATTGGCGCCTTCATAGCTGCCGATCTTTACCGGGAAAAAATTGTATTCGACCGCGCTTCTGATTTCTGGAAGAAATGCAACCGTTACATTAAAACCCGAAGGCCCATTAAAAATGGGCGACTTTGACAGAATGGAATCCAGATCTTCCGGGATCGGGGTCTCACGCGGAAGATTGACAATCTCAATGCCTTCCACACGCTCCAGATGAAAGATCCGTGCCGCATTCCGCAAATAGCAATGCCCGATTAAATAACTGATGCCGCGATGGGATAAAATTGCCCACGGGTCCACCCGCCGGATTTCAGGCGTTCTGGAAGAAATTGACCGATAAAGAAATTCGATTTGCGAATCATCCTGAATCGCTTCATCAATCATTTTTCTTCGGTTATGGAATGATGGGGAAGATTCAAAAGCAACAGGTATTACAGATATCTTTTTCTGAATCTTCTTGAGCGTTTTCTCTGACTCTCCTCCGTCCGAAGAAAGCTTCAGATCGGCAGCTATCGCATCCTGGATTGCCGCCCACTCAGAGCTAGTCAGATCCAGAGGCCGGTCCAGACAGGGCGTAAACTCAAGAAATATTTTATCGCCGTCGATGATTAGATCGATAAAATCTGCGGGAGAAAACGGCGGCACTCCGTACATAATCATTTTTTCTAGATCACGACGAAGATCTCTTTCCGAAGAATAATCTGTGATTTTGATCAACTCAGAAAGAGAAATTCCTGGATTCGCATTCAGTACGGGAATCAGCTGAATGAGTCTTTTTAGAGGCTCGGTTCCGGATTTTTTTTTCAACTGTAAAACTCCCTGATTTCAGAAACAAACTTGTTATATTTCGCCTTTATACCCTCGGGCTCAAGGGAGCGGATCATTCCCGGATGTTTCAGCATCCAGGAAAAGAATGCATCCCGGTTTGTTGTCTTGAATTGAAATGACTTCTCTGTTCTTTTTAATATCAGAGAGTCCGGAATTTCAGAAAGATAGTCGCTGACGGTGTCATCAAAATCATCGGAATAAAAAGCTGTGATCTCTGCTTCTTCATGATTTCTGATTAAAAGCGGGTGCAGCAGATGGTTTTGAATCTGAAATTCAGAGTCATTCGGAAAAGTTGTATCCGTCTGCTCCAGTTTCTCCATCCGATCCAGATAAAAGTGCCGGACTGCTTTTGTGTCTCTGCAGACGGCGACAAGGCACCATCTTCCTCTGTGCGCAATTAAGCCTCTGGGCTCCGCTGTTCTATCCCGTTTTCCGGATGAAGAATGATAAGAAAATTTTATAATTTTTTTATTTAGAATTGCTTCACTTACTGCTGCAAGAGTGAAATTTTCGCCATGATTCTGTTCAGTGGAAAAATCTAAATATCCAGGACTGAAGATTTCATCAATAAATAACGCTTCAGGAATATTATAAAAAAGTTTGGCGGAGGCAGATTCAAGGAGTGAACTGTCCTCGTCTCTGTTTTTCAGCTTCATTACAGTCCTGTAAAGACAGGAGGCAAGGATCCGCGCTTCATCGCTTGAGAAATTCATCTGCGGAAGATAATGGATCTCTGATGCCGGGATATATCTGTGATCAGAAGCAACAGAACCATTCGGAAGCACACTTCCAGGAGGATGATGCAGGACATCCATTCCCAGATTTTTCAATTCTTCCTTATCCCGTTCAAATTTTCTTCGGGCGCTTTCCGGCTCGCCGCTGTAAGCCAGGGGGATATACTTTTTTATCTGGCGGAAACTCAAGCCTCCGGGATGATTTAAAAAAGTAAGATAGAGACAGGCGATCCTTTCTCTTTTCTCAACCTTTTCAGAATTCGGCTCCATACGCGAATGAAAAAAAGGGTGCCGTGTTTGTCAGTGAATTTTTTCTGGCATTCAGAATGAGCTATATAAAAGATTCTATAAAGTTTATCCTGAAGCATAATTTTAAGATTCATGGAAAAGTGAAGGTTGAAGAAATCCGGCTCGGAAAAATACCTGCAGACCTGTACATTCCGAAAAAAAGCAGGGGAACCATTCTTTTGATTCACGGGATGAACCATTCCGGCAATAAAGACCCCCGCATGATCAATCTTTCCCGTTCTTTTGCAGGAGCAGGTTATACCGTCATTATGCCTTTTTTTAAAAAAATTGCCGCTTTAAGAATCGAAAAATCCCAGATTCAATCCATCAAGAATGCAATCCGTATAACTGCTTCCGATAAAAAACTGGCTCCATATGGAAAAATCGGATTGTTTTCAATATCATTTTCAGGCGGACTTTCCCTGATTGCAGCTGCGGATCCTGAAGTAAAAGATATGATCTCATCAATCTTAATTGTAGGCGGTTACGGCGATGCAAAAGAAACAATCGAATCAATCATGAAACGTTCCTATCTGGATGACTATGCTTCCATGATTACGTTTTACAATTTTATTGAGCTCACTTCTGGAAAAAACAAGGACCTTGCAAAAGCATTTTATCTTTCGGCAATGGATAATTCAAAAAATACAGATCAGCTGACGCCGCATTTAAAAAAGCTGTCTCCTTCCGATAGAAATTTATTTTTTCGCCTGAAAACAGACCCCGAAGCAA
>JAOUOA010000332.1 GCA_029880625.1 Spirochaetia bacterium | reverse complement strand
TGATTCATGCATTTATGTTTTTATGGGAATTCAGCGGAGTTCCGCTATTTCAAAATATTGTTTTCAGTTCTTCCAACGCAGGGAAAATTAGTTCTGTATTTCTGCTTCTTTCCGCAATCCCGGTTTTTTTCATTAAAAACAACCGCATTTCGCATGAACATTACTACTTCAATGACGTACTGCGAATCCTGAAATCGCCTCAGGTTGTTCTTTTTTTTATCCTGTCGTTCTTTTTTTATTTTTCATATCAGGTTGTGGACTACTATCTGGGTTCTTTTTTAAATGAAACAGGCGGAATGTCTCTGGTTTATGCCTCCTGGGCCCTTGCTGTAATACTGGAAATTCCTTTCATGCCTCTTACCTCCCGCATTTTCCATTTTAAAAAGCAGAATATTTTATTTATGATATCGACTCTTACAGGAAGCATTCGTTTTGCAGTTCTAACAATGCATGCAGCCGGGATTCCCGCCATCCCGATCCTTGCCACACAGCTCCTTCACGGGATTCATTTTACCGGTTACTATATGGGTTCAATTTTCAGAATCAAAAAGATTTTCCCCGGTCACCTTTATGGAACTGCATACGGCGCTTATATGGTTCTTGCTGTTTCTGCCGGGGGAATGTGCGGAAATCTGCTTCTCGGCAGCCTTTTGCACTCTGAAACAGCGATTTTTAACGGAAATTTAAAAATATTTTTTGAAAATAAATTTACATATATATTTATCATATCGATGGGTATTCATATCATTTTATTTTTTATATTTATGTTTTTACCGGGAAGCAGTTCCGAAAGCAAAGACATTTATGAAACTAAAAAGAATTAGAAAAAGAACCTTAACGGGAATTATAATTTACGCATCTGCTGCGCTGCTGGCATATTCAGTTATTTTCAGCCCTAAAGTAACTGAATACCTGATTCGAACGGCTTTCCAATTCGCAACAGATGCAGAAATTGAACTCAGGATCAACAGAAGCAGTCTGTTTTACGGATTTGATATTTCAAAAATTCGAGTTTTATCTGTAAATCGTGAACCGATTTTTACAGCAGAGCATATCTTACTTACCTACTCCTTTTTTTCTCTTCTGATCGGTCATGCAGGAGTTCGCAAGCTGGAAATCGACAGTCCTTCAATATATATCATTAAAAAAAACGGGATATGGAATACAGATTCCCTTTTTACGAGAAGCACGGAAATCGAAGATGAAACTTCTGAAGAAGTTCCGGAATTTATTCATTTCTTCTATCCATTCAAATTTTATTTAAATCTGACTGTTAAAAATCTTTCCTTTCATTATTCCAATCCGGATGATCATGCAGTCCGTGTGCTGGACATCAAAAATATTAATTTATTTGCAGTATTTCTGACAAAAACAATTTCTGGGATTCCAGTGAGCGATGAAATTCTGAATATATTTCAGGTCCTTACTTTTGGAATTAATTCATTCAATACAGCTGAGATCACAGTAAAGGGCGGAAATCATTTTTCAATTAAACCCGATATCAACTGGTTTCTTTTTCACGACAATACCATAAAAAATATATTTCTATCACACCTTGAAGTGAAGAGTCAAACGGCCCGGGAACAGCTGTTTCATCCCGAATTTTTTTCTCTTGTTTATAATTTGAAATACAATGCAAAAAAAGATACCATCACTCTCCAAAATTTAAATTTTAAGATCCTTGATAAAAATCACCTGCAGGCAAAGGGAGAAATTAAAAACTTTTTCAATAATGTTCCTCATATTTCTCTTTCCATATACAATTCTAAACTCTACCTGGGTCCAGCCTACCGTATTCTGCAGTCATGGATAGGAATGGCGAATGACCCCCTTCTTTTGGACAGCGAAATTTCCCAAATTGAAATGAATGGAACTCCCGACAGACTTGAATTTTCAAACTCAATTCTGATCAGCCGAATGTATACGGGCATGGCCGGTTTTCCGGTCTATATAAGAAATTTTATTAACCAATCAGACGGGATCATTGACCTTTATACTGTCTTTCCATTAAAACGAAAGCCGGAAAATTACCTCGCAGAAAAGAATCTTGCATTCGGAACAATTTACAGCATGAACATTCCCGTGTTTTCTATGTTCTTAAACGAAGCCAGGATTTCAATAAACGGAAACATCCTTCCCGAAACAGGAATTTCTCTGAATGTCAACATGTTAAATTTAAATATTTCTCCTCTGACTGCGCCCAATCTATCGGGATATTTAAATGGTAATATCATCCTGACTTCTGATGAAACATTTGAAAACCTTTCTGCAATTACCGATTTGAAATTTAAAAACGGACGATTCATGTACGGACGCTCATTGTCAAAGCCAGCCGACTACTCCATCAGAGGACCGATCGGGATTCATACAGACGCCCAATCCACTGAAATTACTTCATCCGGTTTATCTGTTGATGGAAAAAACTATCACGGGAAAAAATTTCTTGATCTAAACACTTCTACCAGGATTCAGTTTCTAACTAATTTCAGCAGTTACCAGTTTAACAACCTGTCATTATCGCTAATGATGCAGGATCTCTATCCTCTTCTTCCCGGTGAACTTCAGCATGAGATATCTCCGGCAAAAAAAATTCTTTCAAAAGGAATTGTGGTAAATTCAAAATATCTTGTTTACAATGAAACGAAAACGTCATACGGTATTAAATCATCAATGAATATTGAAATTCCCTTCCTGCACCTGGAGGATCTTTTTTTTCAAATTGATCTGGATGCTGGACCGGCAGTCACCCTGATCCGCAGTCTGAAGTTTGACGCTCTGAAAAGTTCATTAAAAGGAAGCATGTCCGGCAGAATTACGGAAACTGCAGAAACATTAAAACCGAATCTTAAATTCAATATTTATATGAATAACAGCAAACTGCTGAGAGTTCATCAAAATGTTCTTATGAAGGGAGGCCTTGATATTAATTTCAGTGTAAACGAAATATCCGCATCAGGAAGAATTCTAATGAAAGGCCTTGATATCCAGTATGAGGGAGATCATTGCGAACCTGCAGACAGACCGGAATGCTTTCGGTATTTTATCCATGACCTGAATCTTGATCTACCATTTCAGCATGATATGCGCTACTCTGCATCCAAACTGCCGATCAGAGCTCCGGTGATTCCTGCAGCTGCTTCGTATGAACAGAACCAACCCAATTTTTACGCTCAATATATCAGTTCAAGCCATAACCCGCGCGGCGAATATATGCCAGATGGGTTTTACTTCACCGGGAACAAAGGAATACAGAGGCCCGGGCTTTCAGGAAAAATTCAATATCTTAATAATACACTGGAAATTCCCTGGATTAAAACAATTATATTTTCCTCAACCAGGGGCAAAAAAAAATCTTCGGCAAGTCAGACCGCCTCCATTGACGGAAGAAATATAAAATTTCATCTTGCAGATCTTGAACCGAGAAATATGCGGCTGTTTTCAATATTAAAAATTTCCAATTTGGATCTGGAACCGTTCCTTCCAGGTTCCAGCGTTAAATATGACGGACGAATCAGCGCAGATTTAAAAGCAAACTGTACAGATCTCGATGATGTTCTGAATCATACCAATGCAAGACTTTCAATTTATCAGCTCAGTCCAAGATTCAGCGGATTTGCAACCAGAATTGTTATGCCGGACCAGTTCACGGCAAGACTGGTTCGGGGTACATTAAAAATCCCTTCCATTTCCCTTGAAATGAAGGAAGGTTTGATGTACAGCAGTATCAAATTCGAAAGAGGCGGCATTTTCCCCGGGCTTTTTATTCTTCCTTCAGGCGACAAAATCAGCCAGGAAAGAGTCCCTCTGGCAAGATTCGTGGAAAGAGCAAAAAGCGAAGCCAGTGAAATTGTTACGGAATTAAAAAGCGAGGAAGCAGAAGAATGAATCAATTTTTTATTAAGATATATTTTCTGTTTATTGCAATCTTTATCATATCGCTATTCTCTTCCGGCTGCAGACTGTTCCGGGGCATTACCGACCCGGCTCTCAGGCTCTACCGAAGAGGTTCCTGTATATCCATTGATGTCCCTCCCATCACTCTGACGCCTGCCCAGACAGCTCTTGAAAGACAGCTGATTGGAGATGATGTAGAACTGGAAGAAAACGGCTGGCTGATCGCATCGGCAAAAAGCTCAAAAGGACATGCGCAGAATCAGGAAATCAGTAAAGCGCAGG
>JAOUOA010000331.1 GCA_029880625.1 Spirochaetia bacterium | reverse complement strand
CACAGCGGATTTACGGAAGATCTCCATGAAGTAATCAATCATACCGGTAAAAGATACAGGCAGTTATACCTCATCGGCTTCAGTCTGGGCGGCAATATGGTATTAAAATACCTGGGAGAAAAAAAATATTCTGTTCCCGGAAAAATCAAAAAAGCTTTTGTATTTTCAGTTCCCTGCGATCTAATGTCTTCATCCAGAAGGATGCTTCACATTCGAAATTATTTCTACAGCAAAAGATTTCTGGTCATGCTGACTGGTAAAATACGGGCTAAAAAATTTCTTTTTTCTGAACATCCGAAAAAAGAAAAATGCGGAAGGATCAAAAGCATAACGGATTTTGACAACTGTTATACTGCGCCCATGCATGGTTTTTCAGATGCATCGGATTATTACAAAAAAAGCAGTTCGCGCCAGTATTTAAAAAATATAAAAACTCCTACTGAAATGATCTGTTCTCTGGATGATCCTTTTTTAACGGAAGATTGTTTTCCTTTTGCAGAAGCGATGTCTAACAGAAACATCAATCTTACAATGTACGAATATGGAGGCCATATGGGATTTGTTCAGAAAGGAAAAAAACAGACCTGGCTTGAAGAATTTACAGTTCGTGAAATTGGATCGGAAATTAATAAATCAGGTAAGCGCGCAAACAAATAAAATCCTGAATCGGAAGAAGATATCTGTCCATAAATGTTAGCATTTATGGACCGGGCAGTTTATATTGAGCAACTGATTTTTAAATTCACATAAATGATTAATAATAGATTCCTTTTTTTATTTTTGAACCGAATTTTTCATTTATATTTTTAAAGACTTTTTCAATATTTTCTGTTTTTTCATCATGCTGATCTGTAAAAAGATCTTTTTGATTGATATCAGATCTAATTTTAAGATTTGAAACCGCAATTCCTATTAAACGTATTTTTTGGTTATTTCTGTCGAAATCATTAAAATGACTTTCTGCAGTTTGAAATAAATCTGAGGAAAGATGAATCCCTCTGGAGAAGGTTTTACTGCGGGTAAATGTCTGGAAATTTTTGAGGCGGATTTTTAAAGAAACCGTACATCCGCTTAAATTTTCGTCCAGCATCCTCCGGGAAATTCTGTCAGATAATATTTTAAGAGTTTTTACAATTTTTTGAAACTCATCTGTATCGTCATGGAATGTGGTCTCTTCGCTGATTGATTTTCTGGGAGACCACGTTTCCACTTTTCTGGCATCAATACCCATCGATAATTTTTTTAAATGAAGTCCGTGTTCTTTTAATCGGAAGCGAATGATTTCATCATCTGTTCTTGAAAGATCGCCAACGGTATGAATTCCCATTTCTTTAAGAATCTGTTCCGTTTTTTTTCCAACTCCCCAGAGCTTTCCTACAGGTAGATGAGCAATAAACTCTCTTTCCTTACCGGGTATGCAGACGGCAAGACCGTCCGGTTTATTTAAATCGGAAGCCATTTTTGCAATAAATTTAATTTTTGATATGCCGGCGCTTGCAGTCAGACCCGTTTCTTCTTTTATTCTGTCCTTTAAGCGGTAAGCAAGATCCACCGGAGAAACAAATAGCTTCTGCATACCTGAAATATCAAGAAAGGCTTCGTCAATACTTACAGATTCAACTACCGGAGAAAAATCTGTGAAAATTTTTTTTATGGTTTTTGAAACATCCAGATATCTTCCCATTCTGGGTTTCAAAAAGATTCCCTGAGGGCAAAGACGAAATGCCCGTGAAACAGGCATGGCAGAATGGATACCGTATTTTCTTGCTGTATAATTACACGTAGAGACTACGCCTCTTCCTCTGCCGTTTTCAGGATCAGCTCCGACTATCAGGGGTTGATTTTTATATTCAGGATGATCCCCTTCCTCAACAGCAGCAAAAAAAGCGTCCATATCGACATGGAGAATCCATTGCTGCGATAGTGAAAAATCCATATGGATCTTATACTTTACGCATATATAGTAGTCAAGCAGATTATAGTTTTTTTCTTATCATGAGGGTGGCCAGCTGATGGCCTTCAGAAAAATTTAGATCCATGAAGTCAAAAACCTTGTCCATGACAAGCATGCCCCTCATTAGAGTTGTGGAGCTGTCAAACTTTCCAGCCTTGATATTTTCTTCGACAGTAACATGTTTCATCCTGTTTGTCACTTCCATATGAAACTCGCCGCCCTTGATCCAGTAACGGACTGTAAAAGTATCCCCTGCATTGTATTTTACAGCATTTTCAAAGCCTTCTGTAGCGCCGATCAGAATAAAGTTCACTGTATCTTCATCTAAATTGTGAAAAAATAGATAAGATTCCAGTTTAGATCTGGCAAACTGAATAGGACTGTGGTCATAGCGGGAAGAAGCTGTATATTCTATGATTTCGGAAAATTTTTTTACATCTCTGGCTTTAAAGTTCCCTGTTGTAGAATTGACTTCTTTAAGGACCCCTGACTGAACCATTTTTTGAAAAATTCTGTTGAATTCATTGGGATCGACATCTCCTGAGAAAGCGGCCTTAACCCAATTAAAGAAATCCCCTGGGTTTCCAGAGCAGCCGGAATTGCCCAGCTCTATGATTAGTGTTTCTATTTTCCCATTATGCAAAACAGCATTTCCTTCAGGCGGATCGTATATAAAGTATTAGACTCTATCATTATTTTTCGAGTCATTTTTTAAATAACTTCCCCAATTTTATAAAATAGTAAAAATTTTTCAACACTTTATATGTACTTCTGATTATAAATTAACAATGAGAATATCATAATCTCGGGTATCCTTCGAAAAATTAAATATTCAGAAATTGTTTAAAAGCGTTTCTGTTTAAATGACCCGATACATCTCTGTTGTTTCTATAATTTCAATATTATAATTTATCTTTGTTAATTCTTTTAATTTTGTAGGATTTTACAGAAGGCCGTTAAAGGCAAGAAAATATAAAAAGGATCCATTTTTCAAATCACCTGAAATTACAGAATTGACTTCTGGATCATTGAAAATTTTGCATACTTCAGCGGGAGATGCATCTATGTCATGGTTTGAAGATATCATTCAGGAAAAAAGAGTTCGGTTAAAAAAAAGGATCGCGCCCATCTGCAAAGATGTAGCCGAACATTGTGCCCGGGCATGGCCTGATCAGAAAAAACTCAAGCATGAACTTGAAAGAGGTTTAAGAAAACTTCCCCTCTGCACTTTTATTTCCGCAGTAAATTTGAATTATGAAATGACCGGCCCTATTTTTCAGCGCTCAAAAGAAAAAAATGAAAAATACAAATTAATCCCTCCGGAACAGAATCTTTTTTTAAAAATCGATTCTTCAGAGGATTTTTCGATTTCCGATGTTTATGTAAATCATATTACAAACAATCCCTCTCTTGCCGTACAACAGTCCATTTATAAGAAAAAAGAAAAGATCGGATATCTTTTAATTTTATATGAATTAAAAAATCTAAAGCTATCCGGCAAGGCAGAGGAAGATTCTTTTGAACATGTACAGATTAAGGGAGATCCTGCCATTCGCGCAACAGTTTTCGAACAGCAAAAAGCGATGAGCCAGCTGGATGAGCACATTGATGATGTTTTAATCATTATGAATGAACTGATCTGCTACCATGGCGTATTTCATTCTAAAATTCATTTTTCAAGCTCAAGAGCAACTCTTTGGCTGATGGAAGATCCATATGTTTATAAAATTCATATGGTCAATGAAATCATGGATCCGGCAATTGCACTCGCCTATCCCAAACGCCCCTATCCCAAACGTTCAGTTGTAAAACCGGATGATATTATGAAGGTCCTGAAATTATTTAAAGAACTCCGCAATGCAGATGAGACCATTTATTTACGTTCTGGCTCCATTAATATTATCAACGGAATGCTTGGCCTGACCTTTTCCTGCGACGGTTCGCATTATATGTCAGTTGAAAATTTTCTTTCGCGAGGTCTGGACTTCTGGTTCGGACCGGGGCAGAATCAATGACCGCCGCCCATAATCATTTTTCTAGCATGGAAAAGCCCCGGTAAAATCGCATCCAGACTTTCCTTTGCGCCTCTTGTAGAACCGGGAAGAGTTACAATGACCGTATTGTTTTTTACGCCTGCAACTGCTCGGGAAAGCATGGCATGAGGCGTACGCATCACACCGTGCATCCTCATTGCCTCTGTTATACCTGAAGCATCTCTTTCAATGAT
>JAOUOA010000330.1 GCA_029880625.1 Spirochaetia bacterium | reverse complement strand
ACCTTTATTCCCTATCTCAAGGATTTAACGGCAAAGCGGAAAAAGCCCCCTTTCAAGCATTTTGATGAATTTGACAGAAGACTCGGTATGGAAGTTTCTCTCTTGAAATATCTATTCCCCATACCGGATTTTAAAAACAAAGAAACACGGGAATCAAGAACCTTTCAGAGGGAAATGGTTACACGCTTTCGGGATGAGCTGAAATTAATGAATTTAATTTCAGGTGAAACCAGAACCGATTCCGCTTTATCCTATCACATGCAGAATACTAGATCGCTTGTCGAAGAGCATATTCCAGTAGAAGGTTCTTTAATCAGCATGAGACCTCTAACAGGCGAAATTACCTCGGTAATTGGCGGCTCTGATTTCGTTTCATCAAATCAGCTTTTAAGGCATGTATCATCAAGGCGTCAGCCTGGAAGCTCTTTTAAGCCGATTTTATATGCAGCAGCAATCGAATTTACAAATCGTGTCATGGATCCCGGGAACAGTCTGACAGCTGCCAGCCTGGTTGATGATTCTCCTATCCAGTTTGTAGGCCAGGATCTGACTGAATATTCACCTGAAAATTATTCCGGCGGATATGCCGGCCCCGTACGTATCAGAAAAGCTCTGGAACTTTCCAAAAATGCAGTTGCTGTTCGTGTATATGAAAAAATGGGCTCCAGAAATATAACCCCAATTATGCAGGATATTCTTTCATTAAAAAGCAGGACCCTGCCAAGAGAAGCAAGTGTTGCTCTTGGAACCTTTGGACTTACCACTTATGAAATGGCAAGAGCCTATTCTGTCCTTGCTTCTGGCGGAAAAGAAACAAGACCTTATTTAATTCGTTATATTACAAATTCAGAGGGAAAGATTCTTGCAGATTACAGATCCAACCATGAAAAAAACCGACAAATTCTGTCTCCGGAAACTGTAAGTATTGTTTCTGATATGATGAAAGATGTGGTTCGTTCCGGAACCGGAAGAGCAGCGTATCTTTCCGGTCGGGATGTAGCAGGTAAAACAGGAACTACAAACAGAAATACAGATGCCTGGTTTGTCGGTTTTACAGGGAATCTCGTTACTGCAGTACATATAGGACATGATATCGTTCGATCCCTGGGGAGAAACAGTACAGGAGGAAGTATTGCTGCACCGGTCTGGGGTAAATATATGTACAGAGCCCTTAGAAATGAAAAAAATGTTACGATTCCTGTGAGTGACAAAGTAAAAAAAATTCAAATTTGTGAAATTTCCGGCAAACTTCCATCAGAAGGGTGTTCTTCAAAGATAACAGAATTATTTTATCCAGGCACTGAGCCTGTCGAATTATGCAATGACCATGAAGGCTCTGTTCAGGAAAAAACACCTCTGATCAAGAAAAAAGAAGATATTTTTACCGACGAAGATTTTAAATGATTTGAGTTTAATTTGTATTCAGCACAATATTCTTTCATTCAACCTGCAGGATGAGCGCCACATCATCGATAATACTTGAATATTGATCTGAAAAGACAGCTTATGAGAGCAATAAATTAAAAAGAGAAATCTTATGGGACATAATACAATTCGTACATTTACCCATCGGCATCCGTAAAACTCCTGGAATTTATTTTGTTAAAGGTAAATTACATCTTAATGCGTTCATAAAAGAAAGGTAAAAAGGATCATAATTGATTCAGAAAGGACATAATCAATCATTTTCAAGTTATTTTCTAATTTTAATGTAATAAAAAAGTATTTTAGGTGATTATTAATAATGTAAGAGATTCTGTGTGTGTTGCTGCTTACGGCCCTGTAAGCTTTTTTTATAATCCAATCTGAATCGCTACTTTTTTCTTAATAGTGGTTAAATTTATGAAACTTCGATGCCGATTTTCTAATTTGAGATGAGACTTTAATTTTTTGATTTTTTTTCTGCTCAATACGAAAAATTTCTTGAAGTTACAGTCCCGTTTGCAAGACTTTATTAAACTGAAAGGAATTAAGATTCAGGTCAGTGGATAAAACTTGTTTAGGATAAGAAATTTATTTAAAAAATAAAGCTACGGTTTAATCTGTTGCTTCCGGAGGATAGACTATGGGACAATTCCCAAAAAGCCCCAATAAGGTAGACCCAATAGTTCCAAGTGCGGTATCGTCCCGTACGTCTCTTGTATGGGAGGGACGTGAGAAAAAAGTCGAGGCGAAAAAAATCGTCGATGACGCAGCTCACAGAGTTTCAGAATACGTGCAGACCAAACTGCCGCCGCAAATAGCCAAAGATGTCGAAATTATGGCTGGAATTGAGGATAAAATTTACAATTATGTAAACCAATCCTATGTTAACATGTTTAACCGTTATACAATCACGGTTGAAGATGAAATGATGAAAAAAGTTCGTGATTTCGTCGACAAAGAAGAGCTCAGGTCTCTTGCGCGATATACTCCAAAAGATATTACGGAACTTCTTGATAAGCTTGCTGGAAGCGATAAGTTTAATACAGGTGAGCTTGAAAAATCAGTTGTGAATATGTATGGTCACCTTCAGGGACATATTCAACGAGGTATGAATGACCTTGAAAACGATACAAACTCACTTCTTCGTCAGAAAACTGATGTGGGAGCTTTTGTGCGCGGTGAGAATGCCTATTCGATTCTTAAATGCGCTTTCAAGGACAGTGCATCCAAGCCCAAGACAGTTTCGGATATTAAACTATCGATTAACATTCTTGATTCTGAATTAATCAGCCCGATTTTTCATTATCAGACAACTGTAGATTATCTGTTGAAAGATACCATTGCAAAGCATGTTTACGATCTGATTGATCGTGAAATTGAAAAACTTAAAGAGGAACTGATTGATACCGGAAGAGCGGAACTTACTGACGGCGAAATCATGTTCGAAAGAATTAAGAATGTTGATAAATTTACTGATGATAATCCTTCCGATCCAAATTCCAAGCGTTACAGGCTGATTGGAAAGCAGTTTATCGACAAGATTGAAGGTCTTCGAGCTGAAATTGACCAGGATGATTATGATCCTCTCAATATGAGAGAGATGATTAAAAAGATCATCGATAACGAAAATATCAGAAATAGAGGGTTCAATACTGCTGTAAATACTCTGACTTCCATCCTTGATACATCAAAGCTTGGTTATCAGGTATGTGATAATAAAAAGAATGCAAGAGACTGCTTTATCCGTGAATACGAAGATCAGAATGATGATGTTCTTCCTGATGAAAGATATGCAATCCGGCTTGTGTTTTTTGATCAAAGTCAGATCCGTGAATTAAAGCGGGTTTATGACATCAGGCTCAATGCTTTCATGAGAGAAATGGAAGTTGTCTGGGAAGTTACAAACACAATCTATGAAGGAAAGAAAAGGAAGTTTTTCTCAAAGGATCTGCTGGATTTTGAAGATCTTGCACAGAAACTCATGGGTAGAAACTGGGTTAAAGAAAGAAAACTTCTCAATTCCGATCCTGACGAACTGAAATGGGATGAACTGAGATTCAGAGATAATCCCAATTCATTTATTGAAAAGAACAACAGAACCTATACCGTTGAAATCAAGAATATGATGGAGCGAATCAACGCAATCAGAGAAAAGATCACCGGACTGTACGGGTATCACAATCCCAAGGAAAGAGTTGTTCTTGAAGAAAGACTGATGCTTCTTGAGAAGCATTTTAATAAGTTTGTTTATGAGATCAATCCTCATCATTTACAGCCTGGAATTCTCCTGGATGTGGATATTACCACTACCAAGCGAAAGCAGTACATGATGAAATCAATGGCAAACGTCTTGAATGAATTCCTTTCAGGTATTTCTCAAGGTTTTGCAGATGCTGCATTTGCATCCTTCAAAAGACGCCGTTCAACAGTTCGTGATGATGCAGAGCTTTCCTTTGCTTCAGGAGAAGATACGAATACACATGCTGCAGCTGCTTATGACACTGGAAGTGAAGCTTATGCGGCGCCTTCTGCTGCTGAAACTTCTTATGAGTCTTCAACATCAACGACTACTACGACTACAAGCACAACTGCAGAGTCGTCCGGTGGAGTTCAGGGATCAGCGGATGTTACGCCAAGTTCCTATGAATCAAAGCTGGAACAGATGGGATTGAAAGAACTTTAATTTCTTTCAATTTTATGGTTCAAAAACCCGCGGAAACGCGGGTTTTTTTATTTTACCTGAATTATTATGCGTTATAAACC
>JAOUOA010000329.1 GCA_029880625.1 Spirochaetia bacterium | reverse complement strand
TTTTCCCTGAGGCAGGATTGCAAGTGAAAATCTGGGTCTGTTGTAAGCCGTTTTATCTGATTTGCTTTTTCCAACGGACGGCTCCAGGAAATAAGAATGAATTAAAATTCCTGCATAAACAATTCCAAGAAGTGAAATGGAATTGTTATAATCCTTCGCAGATTTTTCGTAGCCTGAATAAGCTCCGTCATCCATTATTCTGGATGCAACCAGGGCTGCACCGGGGTTGCCTGAACCAACACTTGAAAATGTTGCAGCAGAAATCATCATCGACTGTTCATCATATGTATTTTTAGTTGCGAGATAAGTGTTTCGTGTCGTGTACGTGTTGAAAAGCAGAGCTGCAAATACTCCCGCTCCGATATAAGAATAATTTTTCCTGCCAGCAAAGTGATACCCCCAGCCTGGCAGCAAGGCATTTCTTTTAACGATTTCCCATCTGGATCTTTCAGAATATCCTGAATCTTCAATTACAGCAACTGGAGGCGCCTCTTCATTTTTTTCTTTGTCCGGACCGACTCTGTAGTCCTGATGCATGTAGGCCCAGACAGCATCTTCCCGGCTGAGGAGGTAATTTCTTTTTTGTTTCAGTTGATTTTGAAGTATTTTCGCTTTTCTTGCAACGTCTTCCGCTTCTTTCTTGTCACGCTCTTTCTGAATTCGTTCCTGTTCTTTTCTGCTGAGTTCATTTTCTTTATCTTTTTTTGCTTTTTCACGTTTTAAACGTTCTTCCTCTTCTTTCTTCAGTTTATCTTCTTTTTCTTTTTGCAGTCTGGCTGCTTCTTCCTGTTTTTGCTTTTTCAGTTCTTCCCATTTATTATCGTATGAAATTCTTTTTATCTCATTCTTCTGATACACTTTTTTCCCAGCATCTGAATCCAGTGTAATGGTAGTCCTGGTTTGAGCTACAATTTTTCCGATCAGAGTTGCTCCATTTTTAAAAGTTATCGTGTCAGCTTGCAGAGACAGGGATACTGTGAAAAGAATAAGAATTAAAATGTTTCGTATTACTTTGTTTGTATATTTCATTTTTTACCTTGCTTATCAATACTTACTTTGAGAGTTGCATGGTGCAGTTTACAGGTTGGTCGTTTATCCAGAAATTTATCTATGCCTTGCTGAGTAACAAGAGAACCGTTCAAATAGATGCTGTAAAGAGAAGGATGTTTTACAAGTCTTCTGAGACCGCGATCGGAAACAGCTGTATTTTCAATGCTCAATATCTTTAGATCTTTAAGTTTCATTAATATTGCAATTTCAGAATCAGAAAAAGACGTACCGCTTAAACTTAAAACTTCAATGTTTTTCAGGCGATAAAGAAATTTAAAGCCGTCGGGTGTAATTGATGTTACTGAAAGATCCAGGAGCTGCAGTCCGCGCATAAGACTGAGAATGGCAAGCCCTCGGTCAGTTATCTTTGTACCTGCAAGGTTCAGATCAATCAGTTTTTTAAGTCCTCTGTTTTCTAATCGATGCCGTTTTTTATGTTTGGAAAAAAAAGCAGTAGCAATTTTTGGATTCTTTGCAATCTCCTGGACAAAGTCTTTTTCATCTTTGCGGCCAATCAGCATGGCAATGCTGTCATCGGAAATTTCAGTATTCATCATATCAAGACGCTTGATTTCTTGAAAATTCTGGACGATGATTGCAGGTGACTTATTTGAAATTCTTGTACCTGTTAAATTTAGATAGCTGAAATTCTTGTTTTTCATTATATTCAGCGCCTGATCATTGATTGCTGTATAGGATAGATCAAGCATGTGGAGTGCAGGCATTCTGGAGAGGGCATGAGCGGAACCGTTATTCACGCTGCTTCTCTCAAGACTCAGAAATGAAATCCCCGGGTGATTTGCTATGGTATTAACTCCGCCGGAGTCAACACGGGTTGATTTTACAACTAGCGTGGAAAGAGAAGGATACTCAAAAATTTGATTCAGAGATGTATTATTGATATTACCCCCTGAAAGATACAAATAAGACTTTCTCATTCTATTTTTATATTCAGCATTTGATTCAGTGGCTTTTTTTTGCTTGATCAATCCAGCGGGAGATTGTGCAAAAATTGGACTGAATATAAAAGAAGCTAGAAGCAATCCTGATATAAATAATTTCATAAATATTTTCCTCAGAAAAAAACTTTCTGTAATTATAGCAAAGGAATTGAGTCTTCGTTAAAAATTCCTTTGCTTTGATATTGAAATTCTATATTAAATCGATTTGCTGTCAATATAAAAATCCTGGAGAAAAGAATCAAATTTCAAACAATTATTTACCGGATTTACAGAAATCAGCAGTTTCTAAAACATTTGCGGGTTATGCAGATCTCAGGCCATCCCCGGCTGCTGCAAGGACTAAGACGGGCCAAATCAACTCAAAAAAAACCGGAATTTTCATTAAAACCGGTCTTATGTTTTGAGTGACGTTTGTATTCTTTTTTATTTTTCATGATTTTTGGCGCTGGAAGTCTGTTCTCTTTTCTGGAGAGAGACCGAAGCGCTTTTAATGTGGTTTTTTTCATAGCTCCCCCAGTATTGTTTTAAAAATAATATCATAAAAAACCAGAAAAACAAGAAATATTTTCAGATTTTGTTGAATGCTGATTTCTGAAAAAACTGCAAAAAGTACGGATTGAAATAACGATTATTTGCAGAATCTGATTTGGTGAGAAAATGAATATTAAATAAAGGTTCCGTCATCTGACGGCCCGGGACTTTTTGGAGGCCCCGGATGAATGAAATTTTCATTCCGTTCATTTCCTTCTTCAATAACAATCTGGATGGGATCAGTTTTGTAAATTTTTTCATTTGCTTCAATCGTCACTGCAGGCAGCTGGAAAGTTCCTGGTTTAAGAGGGATTAAATTATATGTATAAATTGATGTTTCCATTCTGCCTTCCGGTCCATATGAAATCTGTTTGTTGACAGAAGTGCCTGTGAATTGAAATCCCTGGATTGTTCCGGGCAGGGAAGGTTTTTTATATTTTAATTTCCCGTACATTTCAATCTGAATGATGAATTGCAGGGGTTTTCCTGCAATCCCTGTTTCAGGCGTTACATGGGAATTGATCTTTATCGTTCCATCCTTCACTTCATTATCTTCTCCAGTGCAGAATAATCCAAAACCAATGATTATATAAAATGGAAGGATCGATAAAATTTTAAATAGAAAATGTACCGGCATTGTTTTCATCATTGATAATTTTATATATTTCAAGTCGCAATCTAAATTTTATCTATCTGTTTTAGAAAACGAAGACTCACTTTTTGAATTTCAGGATCATACTAATTGATAAAAAATAAAATGATTCCATCGATAAAGCAAATCAAACCTGTATATCATTTTTTCGCAAACCTTTTTTCCAAAATCCCAAAAGGAATTCTATAATAAATAATACTTCTGAACTTTATAATGACTGTACTGAGTTATTTCTCTTATTCTGATGGTTTGAAGATCAGATAAGTGGTTTAAGATCGGAAGATCGTTTCAGTTTCCTGTCAGACGTTTTTTTAAATAAAGGAAAGGGTATTCTACTATTACATAGAGAAAAAGAGCCCATGCAAAATTAAGAATTAATGATAAGAATATGAAAAGAATTAATTGAGAAATTCCCATATTCATTCCTTTTGCAAAATTACCCATGATTGCTGCAGCAACGATAAGCCCAATAATGAAATGCCAGAGGTATATGCCATAGCTGACACGTGCAATGGGGATAAAGACCCTGGAGTTGAGCATTTTTGCAAAGATACTTTTCCCATTTAATGCGAGTAAAAACCATATCCCATACGCTGCATGATAGAATGTATAAGAAAAAGGGTACATTAAGAAATATTGATCGAAATGAAATGCAAGATGGCCAATGAGAAATAATATCATTCCTGCGGGCAAAAGAATTCGAATCGTTTTTTCTGAAAGATTTTTGATGAAATCCGAATTGTAGTATAAGTCCATCAGCATAATGCCTGCAATAAAAGCGTCAAAACGGGTATGGAATGGCTTGTAAATAAATTTGTGGTATATATCTGGTGTGATATTTTCTCTGAAATATATTGCGATCATAATCCTTATGATGAGAGGAGTGAAATAAAGGATAAAATAAGAAATAATTCTTTTTCTGAATGTCATTCTAAAAATAAAAATGGAAGCGATAAGAGGAAAAATTAAATAAAATTGTTCTTCAATCGATAGGGACCATGTGTGTGCAT
>JAOUOA010000017.1 GCA_029880625.1 Spirochaetia bacterium | reverse complement strand
TTTTCTGATTGCGGGTAGGGTTATGGTTCAAAATAGGCTGAATTCAGATTATGTTAGATTTTTTGCGATGAAACACAGATTTTTTTCTCTCTGTTTGTAAGCCTGGCTTTTTCAGCTTATTTTCTTTTAAACTCTTCTTTTATTATCAGAAGTAAAGCGTTTTTATTTTATTTTTAATAGGATTTCTTATTTTTTATACAGTAATTGCGCTGTTAATATCTTTTCGCTAGAGGTACCCTACCTATTAATCTGGTCAGTTTTACTGACTGTAAATGTAATATTTTATCTTTATCTGTTTTCCGAATCAGGGCGGGGTGAAATCATTCCTGTTCTCATCAACGTTCCTGCAGTTGTTTTTTTCATTGAATAAAAATATCCGCAGTTCTTCAGATTTTTCCCCTTGAAGTCGGCATCTTTACCGCATATATCAATCATACCGTGCAGATACTCCCTGTGATCCGCTCCATTTACTTTTTTAATTTGAATTCCTGAAGCATGAAAATCATTTTCTGAAAAAGGACTCTGCATTTTTTTTAATACTGCAAAATCCATTTCGCCGAAATATTCGCCTTCAGTAGAACTTATAATTTTCCCTCTATCATCCACAAGAATTGAAAGTACATTATAGTTGCTGAGCGAAAATGAAGCAACATAAAGATTTACGCCTGCTGTATGTCCATCGCGAAGCAGAAAACCAAGATTTTCCCGGGATCTCGCAATCTTTTCACGAAATGCTTCCAGGGCTTCCTGCTCAACCAGACGGCGCATCTGGACATGGCCGGCAAAAGAACCTACCATTACTGAGCTGATGGTAAGGAGTGCGATCAGCACCGGCAGTGTATACAGAATGGAGTATCTGTTTAAAAACTTTATCATCATTTTGCTTCCAGAAGATTTACGGGGAACCTTATCTGAAATTATTTTAAGATTGAATACATCTATAAAATACAGACGTTTTTTTTCGGTAGAATATTCATTCAGGTTGAAAAAATAATTGAGAACTTGTTCCTTTCACAGACCTGCCTGCTGCGATTAAAGAAGCGGGAAATCTTGAGAAACAAGAATTGGTTGAAAAATTAATTCTTCTGAAGCTTTTCTTTTAACGCCGCCTGAGCTGCAGCAAGCCTTGCTGTCGGTACTCTGGGCCCCGAACAGGAAACATAGGTCAGACCGATCCTGTGGCAAAATTCGATGGATTGCGGATGCCCTCCGTGTTCGCCGCAAATTCCAAATTTCATATCGGGCCTTACCTTACGCCCCCATTCCACGGCAAGCTCCATTAAACGCCCCACTCCTTTTTCGTCCAGAACTTCAAATGGATTGTCCTGGAGAACGCCGGTTTCATTGTACATTGGAAGAAATTTATTTTCAGCATCTTCACGTGAAAACGAAAACACAGCCTGAGAAAGATCGTTTGTTCCGAAAGAGAAAAACTCTGCAACATCAGCAAGAGACTCAGCCCTCATGCAGGCCCGCACAACCTCAAGCATGGAACCAAACTTGAAAGAAACCTTTTCGCCGTACTGCGCTTCCACTGCAGGATAAATCCTGTCTACATAGCTTTTTACCATTTCCAGTTCCCGGCTCGTGCAGACCTGCGGAACCATGATTTCTGGAAAAACCTTATAGCCTTCAGAAGCCGCTTCTGCCGCTGCTTCCAGGATTGCACGAATCTGCATGGAATATATTTCAGGGAAAGTAATCCCCAGACGAACGCCGCGGTGTCCGAGCATTGGGTTGACTTCATGAAGGGAACGGACTTTTTTAAGAAGAATTTCCTTGCTTTCAATTACCTGATCAATAAAATTCGATTCCGTTAAAAAGCCAATCTGTTGTTGATTCGGACTTTCTCTATGCATGAATTTTACTGCATCAGAAAGGATATCCATTCCCTGCACGACGTTTTTCAGTTTTCGCAAATGAACCAGTTCTTCTTCAAGCTGATTTTCCGAAGGAAGAAATTCATGGATGGGGGGATCCAGAAGCCGGATGGTTACCGTATTGGGCGACATCACTTTCAGAATCGCCTTGAAATCAGCACGCTGGATGGGCAGCAGCCTGTCAAGAGCAGCCTGGCGTTTTTCAATGCTGTCTGCAACAATCATATCGATTACAATGGGAAGCCGGTCTGTGTCATTGAACATGCGTTCTGTGCGGCAGAGGCCGATACCCGATGCGCCATATTTTTTTGCTTTTTTTGCAGCCTCCGGCGTATCAGCATTGGCCATAACGGTAAGAAGGGACTTTTCATCGGCCCACTGCAGCAGGATTTCAAGATCGCTTGAGAATTCGGCTTCAATCATCGGGACTTCGCCGGGATAAACATCGCCGGAACTGCCGTCAATTGTAATCATATCTCCTTCTTTAATAATATGGTCTCCGATAACGGCCTTTCTGGTGCGGACATCGACATGAATCCCTTCAGCGCCTGCAACGCAGGGCTTACCCATACCACGCGCCACCACAGCCGCATGAGAAGTTTTTCCTCCACGCGATGTAAGAATTCCTTTTGAAGCAAAAAAGCCGTGTATGTCTTCCGGCTTGGTTTCCTCTCGAACCAGTATTACATTCTGTCCGAGCTGACCGAGGTGTTCGGCCCGGTCCGCGTCAAAGACAGCCAGTCCGGAAGCCGCTCCCGGAGAAGCAGAAAGTCCTCTTGCAACAGGAATGGCCCCTGCTCCGGGATCGAGACGCGGAAACAGAAGCTGCTCCAGAACTTCCGGCTGAATTCTGAGAAGCGCCTGCTCTTTTGAAATCAGTCCTTCACGAACCATTTCAACAGAAGTTCTTACCTGAGCGATAGCATTCATTTTTCCATTGCGCGTCTGCAGACAGTAAAGGCGTTTATTTTCTATGGTAAATTCAAAATCCTGAACTTCTTTATAATGCGATTCCAGTTTATTTCTAAGTTCGGTGAGCTGCGAATACATTTCCGGCATTTCCTGTTCGAGCGCATCAATGGGTTTGGGTGTGCGGATTCCTGCAACCACATCTTCTCCCTGTGCATTAACCAGATATTCTCCAAACATCCGGTTCTCTCCGCTGTCCGGATAACGGGTAAATCCCACACCCGTTGCGCAATCATCTCCAAGATTCCCAAAAACCATTGCCACAACATTAACGGCTGTGCCGTTTGCCATTTCCGGCGTGATATGAAATTCTTTTCTGTAATCGACAGCGCGTTTTCCAGTCCAGGAAGAAAAAACAGCTTTGACTGCAAGCTCCAGCTGTACATAAGGATCTTCGGGGAACGCCTTGCCTGTAACTTTTTTAACAGCATCAAGAAATCCTTCAGAGATTTCACGGAGATCTTTAGCCGAAAGATCGACATCAGCACTGGCTCCGGACTGATTTTTTATAGATTCAAACACTTCATCAAATACTTCGTCCGGCACACCCAGAGCGACTTTTCCAAAAAGCTGAATAAACCTCCGGTAAGCATCATAACCAAAGCGTTCGCTTCCTGTTTTTGCAATAAGTGCCTGCAGGGTGATTTCATTGAGGCCCAGATTCAGAATGGTATCCATCATGCCGGGCATGGACATGGCTGATCCGGAACGAACAGAAACAAGAAGGGGATTTTCTGAACTTCCAAATCCTTTTTTTGATTTTTCTTCAAGTTTATTCAGCTGTCCGCGCACCTCATCCATCAGGCCTTCTGGGAGGACTCTGTCGCTGTTTTCAAGGTACTTAAGACAGGCTTCTGTAGTAATGGTAAAACCTGGTGGTACGTTCAAACCAATCTGAGTCATTTCGCAAAGATTGGCCCCTTTTCCACCCAGAAGCATTTTATTTTTTCCGTCGCCTTCTTCAAAAGCATATACATAATGATTGTTTGAATTCATTTGTCCTTCCTTTTTTGTGCAATTTTAAAATTCATGAATTGTTTTTTATAAAATAAATGAGCATGAAAGGCGGGGTTTAATCCGCTCAGCAGCAAGATTTTCCAATCAAGACAGACCATGAATTTAATTACGTGTAATTTGACGAAAAATATTGGAAAAATACATGTCTATATTTAAAAATATAATTTCCTGGATTTTAAAATATTTTCAGGCGTAAATCCAAGCAACATTTGATTTAATTTTTGGAGAATGTTATCCTGATTATCCCACTTTCAGCTCATTGCTTTCTGTCCCTGTCACACTCCCATGATATTCTGTCATCAGCCGGAGGAGCTATGAAATCTAACGATCATCAGAAATTAAATTTTTACAGGAAGTTTTACCAATTTCAAATTATGCAGAGTTGGAATGATGAGCTGTACCAGGCAGCACAGAATTTTTATGAACGTTTTTTAATTTATCCGAATGTGTTGCTGAGCAATCCTTTCACCCAGTCGCAAATCGACCGAATTGCAAATTCAGAAAAAGAAAATCATCTCTTTGATTCCGCAGGAGAAGCTCCAGATGACGATTCTGAGGTTCGCTTTTCTTCATTCTGCAGGGAATCGTTTGAAATTGATTTCTGTTACGATACGTCTATCGATCATCCTGAATTTTATCTGATCTTTGGTGAAGAATATGACGGCGGCGATGAGGATAATGATTGTGCACCAGAAGATCCTGTTAATATACAAGCTGCTTTTGATTCAGAAACAGCATGGATAAAAGGCTGAGCGGCGTGAAACCCCGGGACTGCATTTTCCGCATTTATAAGGATGTCCGCTTTTCAAAAGATAAATCTCCCTATAAAACAAATTTCGGAGCCTACATTCGCCCCGGCGGACGAAAAACCCACAGTGCAGGTTACTATATTCATATTGAACATGGTAAATCCATGATCGGAACCGGCATTTACAAACCCGAGGCAATAGAGCTTTCCCTGATACGGGCACACATTGCGGCAAACGGAAAAGATCTTGAAAAAGCAATGCAAAAAGCTGAATTTAAGAAATACTTTTCAGACCTGTACGACGATGCCCTGAAAAAAGTTCCCCGGGGATACGATCCGGGCCATACAATGGGGAAATATTTAAAATACAAAAGTTTGATTGTTTCAAATATTTTTCAGATAAAGAAGTTCTTTCCGGCGAATTTTTAAAAGAAATTCTTGCGGGATTTAAAACGGCAAAACCCTTCAATGATTTTATTAATACGGCCCTGCGTATCTAATGGAATATTTTTTTTGAGTCAGGAGAACAAATACAGAATCAGTAAATGAATTCCAAGATAAATTTCATTTGTGATCCAGAAAACAATGGCTGCTTTTCTTCCATGCGATGGAGATCTTCCCGGTGAGAGAAGATGCCCTGCAATGATTACTAAAATCATTTTTACATAGAGCGGAATTTTTATAAAAATCAGGGGCGGCGTTAGCAGCAGCAGAAGCCAAAACGTATGGTATTCGATAAAATCCAGATATCCGAATTTTACGGAATAATAGCTGAAAGGATCCTTCCTGTCAAAAATCCTTCTGCAATTCAGGCAAACATTCTCTTTAACGGGAAGCTCTTTCCAGCATCTTCTGCAGAATATTTTCTTTTTTTTACTGAGCAAAAAGTTTTACAACTACCGTTCCAATATAGTAAGGCCAGATGACAATTGCCTGTACTCCCTGCCAGAAAGAAAGATCTGCAAACCCAATGGTGAACATCCATCCAATAAACCAGATGGGAGCGCCTTTGGAAGCTGTTTCTACAGTTATTTTTGTTTTGTCAGACATAAATTAATTTTATCATGGATTGATTTTGAGTCCAGTAAAAAATTCTGTAAAAAACAATTCAAAAACACAGATTTATCAATTCTGATTTTATAAACTCACGGACGAAAAATAATTACTGCTGTAATATATGCTATATAGCCTGCAAAAAGGATTGTTCCTTCCAGCCTAAAAACACCGATCCTGTATATTCTGGTGAAGATCCCCTACCGCAAGATCCGGAGTTATCATTTGGGCAATCAACAGAAATATATTTTGACAATTTTTTAGCTGCAGATAGATTTTTTTCCATTCAAGAATAATCCATTTCTCACGAAAATAAAACATGACGATTCTTCCAACTGCTGAAAACACTTCAGCTGCTTATAATCCCGTTGAAAAATTCCGACTGATGAGAGGAGAATCGCCTGAAAAATCTCCTGAAAACAAAATCAATATTCTGGAAGATGCGGATTATTATAAGATCAAAAAAGATACGGCAGATCTTTCTATTACTGTTAAGATGCAGGTTCGGCTGAACGGGCTTCTGCAAGCAAAAAAGAATATAGCAAACGGCAAAAAGTTCATCAATATCACAGATTCCAATGTGTCAACCATACAAAATATCTTGCAGAAAATACGAAACCTCGCAGTCAAATCTGCCAATGGAGTCTATACCTCAAACGACAGGCAGATTTTTCAGGTAGAAGTATCGCAAATGATAGACGAAATAGACCGAATTGCATCTCAGGCAAACTTCAATAAAATGAACCTTCTCCAGGGACACTTTTCCAGAGGATCAAGGACATCATCCATGTGGATTCATGTGGGACCGGGTCTGCACGAAAGAGAAAGAATTTTTATCGCTACCATGACAGGAATTTCCCTGAACCTGCGGAGATTTGACAACACCATTATGACAATCTCTACGTTTGAGTCCGCAAATTACAGCATTGGAAACATTGACTCTGCTCTGGATATGGTCCTGAAGCAGAGAGGCGACCTTAAAGCGTATCTAAAACGGCTGGATGAAGCGGAGAAAAACAGCGAAAAAGAAATCAATGAGCTGCTGAAAGACGGAATTTTTGAAAAAGAAAAAATACATACTTATAAAAAACCGAAGTAATTTATGAAACTCTATCAATATATATTTTCAACCATACTGATTTCAATATCTATTCCATCTGCATATTCAGAGCCTCTTGATTTTTTCAAATCCGATGCGATAATAGAAAAAGATGCTCTGAAAGTTGTCGATGATTTTGAAATCTACCTGAGTTCCATCAGTGATCTTTTCCAGAGAGCAAGAGTACTCGCTATCCAGAGCGCAAACGGCATTTATACACAGAAAGACCGTGCGCTTCTGGATTTAGAATTTCAGGAAATTCTGATCGAAATCAAAATAATACGAAATAGCGCAAAGCGGGGACAGATTATCTTTCTTGAATATGAAAATCCATCATGGAAAGACACTTTGACATTTGATATTGGAAAAAATACTCCCCCCATTACCTATTCTTTGAAAAAATTTCCGATGCTGACTCTTATGATTCCCGCAGGAAATAAAAAGACATATGTTCATAACATTCGAAGCCGATCTGCATCCATTCGCTCCATTGAAGCAATCGACATATCGCTGAATATAATTACAGAAGAAAGAACAAGACTCGGCGCTCTCTACAATAAAATACTCTATCGCTCGAAGATGGAAAAGAAACTGAAGAAGAACCGATAAACAGCCGACATTTCATCATCCTATATAGAATATCAAACTCCCTTTAAGAATAATTATCCAGGGTTGACCCAGGGGGGCATAAATTCCAAAATTCTGTTTCATTTACATCCAAACAGAGAAAAATCAATCTGAAATTGCTATATTTTTATAGACATCTTGCAATACCGGAAACTTAATTATATTCCAGTATGAACAATGCAGCAAAAACAGGTTCTCTGAATGACCGAATCATACAATATTTTCCTGCCCTGGGATTTATTGCCGGAATTCTTATATGGATTCTTGATGCATGCATTGATCATTTCCTGATGAAAAATGAAGAAATTTTTTTTGAATCACTTACCGGTCATTCTCCATCCGAAATTTGGATGAGAACTCTTATTATCATTATAACAACAAGCATTTCATTTATAGCAAAAAGCTTAATGAATAAGCAGAAAAGAACAGAGAATCTCCTCAGAGAATACCAGCAGCAACTGGAAGCAAAGGTAGATGAGCGAACAAAAGAACTTGAAAATATCGCTTTTAGGGATCCCCTCACACATCTTTTAAATAGAAGAAAATTTTCAGAAATTCTGGAAAATCAGATAAACCGATCCGAACGCTACACAGAGCCTTTTGCCCTGCTTATATGCGATATTGATTATTTTAAAAAGATTAATGATCGATACGGACATCAGATCGGAGATGAGGTGCTATTAAAATTCTCCATGTATTTAATAAACAATCTGCGCAATTCCGATTCCTGCGCAAGATGGGGAGGCGAAGAATTTATTATACTACTTCCCCAGAATAATCTGAAAGAAGCAGAAATAACCGCCGAAAAGCTGCGAAAGGGACTTGAAAACCTTGAAATTATTGATGAAATAAATATCACAATCAGTACAGGAATTACTTCTTTCAGCAAAAGCGATAACTCCAATCAAATGGTAAAACGCGCCGATGATGCATTATACATTGCAAAAGAAAGCGGCAGGAATAAAGTCGTTGCCCTTGAATGATCTAGCTGTTAAAATTCCATCAACGCAAGATCCTTTTAGTTAATATGCTGAAGGTCACATACTGCCGAAAAACATGATTTTCTAGCCGGATGGATCAAGCATCTATGCTGCAGAGAATCAAGATTATCCGGTTCTTCACTTCCAGAAATAATCATAAACGGAATTTTACAAGTCTGCTCTTCATGAGGCGCAATATCTTGCATTGAGAGAAACCCGTTGTATTATCATATTAGCTCGCAGGAAAAGTTCAGGATTGTTATACGCACTAAAAGTAAGGCATCTCCGGCACAGTTTCGCATAAAAATCAGTAGACTTATTTTTATATAAATAATTAACTGTAATTGAGCATGAGGAACCTTCTATGTATAAGGGAGAACGATTTAATTCAATAACACATCTTATCGGCGTTCTTTTATCTGTTGCGGCTCTTGCTGTTCTTGTCGTTTATGCGTCACTTCTAGGAGATGTTTGGAAAATTGTCAGTTTCAGTATCTATGGTGTGACGCTAGTTTCCCTTTATCTGTTTTCAACACTTTACCACTCGTTTTCAGGCCGAGCTAAAATTTTCTTCAGAAAAATGGATTTTGTTGCCATCTATATTTTAATAGCCGGCACCTATACTCCTTTAACATTGGTTGTCCTTCGCGGAAGCTTATGGGGGTGGACACTTTTCGGTATAAACTGGGGATTGGCTCTTATCGGAATCATCATTGAGATCATGGGAAGCGCAGGCCGCCTCAGGATTCTGCCGATTCTGATCTATATCGGTATGGGCTGGCTTATCCTTTTAGCAATAAAGCCTTTAATGGAAGTTTTACCCCTTGGCGGTTTTCTTTTACTTCTTGCGGGCGGACTGCTCTACACAGGCGGAATCTTTTTCTATGCCTTTGATGAAAAAATCAAGCATGGACATGGGATCTGGCATCTTTTTGTCCTGGCGGGCAGCGTGGCTCATTTCCTCGCTATTTTAATGTATGTTCTGTAAAAAAGCAACTTCTTCGGATACCCTTCAGATTCAGCATGCTATATGCACTGCGGGCAATACACTTCCTGATTCATTCTGGTTACGCATATACCGTCGATCCAGAGCATTCTTTGTCATCAACGCACCCTGGCTGCCCCATTTCGCATAACCTACAAATCCATCATTTTATTCGCACGTCAGAGAAAACATCTCATGCGCCTTTTTCATACAGATTCCCGCTTCTGCACCCGATATGCAAAAAGAATCCTGATTAATCCTGGTGGATCCGGTTTGCGGGATCGGGACATTCTTTTAAATACGAACACTCAGTGCAATGCCTGCCCAGAAAAACATCGTCAAAAAAATCCATCAGTCCTCTGACAATGAGAGGATCTGAAGTGTCCACGCCGGCCTCAAAGTTCCGTCTGTTCTGATTTTTCGCTCCCATACCGGCCCCTGTAAAATTTGCAGATCCCGTATAGGCCCTGACTCCGTCAATGATGATTGATTTGAAATGCACCCGGGGACAGAGAATGCGTTCAAAGCGGTCGCTTTTCACAAGAGAAGGATAACTGTCAAAATCCATTCGAAAACGTGGACCCGGCTCTTTCGCATGAAGAAGACGCACTTCACGGCCCTGCTCCACCAGATCGGAAAGAGTTTTCAGGAAAGGCACAAAACGCTTCCCCTGTTCAAAATGCATATTTTTTATATCAGCCGTCGCTATCCATAAAAACCGTTTTGTTTCAGGAACGGCTTTCAGAATAAAATCTTTATACAGCTGATCGTTCAACAGCAGTCGAGTCATGGCTTTTTCCTTTTCCAGGGCAGCTTCTTAAAGCTCCATCTGTCAAATCGGCTGTTCATACGGTGCTTCTCATCTACTTTTACCTTATCGGTGCTGTCATCGACCAGATTGTTTCGCAAAAACATTTCTATCTCCTGGCAGGCAGAATAGGGATCAAATATTTCCTGGAAATGAAAATCCCTGAGCTCCGGGTTAAGAACAAGAATATATCCAATCGCATCTTCATATCCAATCGTAAAGCAGGGAACTCTGTACTTTAAAAAATAATTTTCTGGGAACAGGGATTCTAAATTTTCTGCATACTGACTGTGCACTCTTTTCCAGTTGTAAATCGGATCAAACTTCCTTGCATGCTTGGATCTTCCGTATCCGATTTCATAAAAATTGATTTTCTCCGAAATATTTGTTAAGTCATAATAACATTTATTTTGGTCATGATCAATCCAGACGATATAGTATTTTCCGCAAAATCCGATTATGCGGCATGCAATGAGTCCATTCTTTTCTTTCCAGTTCGTATATTCAAAATATAGAATGCTTTTTAAGTCATCATTTTTGAAATCTTCAAGCAGTTTTCGCTTCTGTTTTCTGTGAAAAATGAATTCATCCCTGTAGTTCTGACAGGAATCGTAATAATCTATGGTTCGGGATATAATTCTCATCTCAACCCTGGTTCTTACCGGTTATCATTTGAAATTGCAGTTATCGATTATTTCATTCAGTGTCGCCGCCAGCTGCAGGATAAATTATAAAAACTGTAACCGTTTCGGGTCAACAAAAAAAGCTATTGAAAAGATACTCCTGTGTTTATTGCTTTATGTCAGTCAATAAGAAGCCTGGTAACCGATGATGCATTGACAGCCCATTTAAAATCATAAACCTCATCTGCGTCCGGCGTTTCTTTAAATTCAAGCCCCTGTGCTTTCGCTTTCAGCTCCAGAAGCGCACCGATATTGAGTCTGCTCGAAAGTTTTCGGATCAACGCTTCAACAGAAGGCACATCCAAACCCCACACAGTCTGACCTGCAAATGGCATTTCCAGCCATAAAATTTCCTTTTTTGCCACGTTCAAAACTCCGAAAACAAGACCTTTTGTCAGAGATCGTGCTATGCGAATCTGATGCTGTACGCAGGAAGGATCGTATGCAACCCCTGTTTCTTCTGAAATTGTCATTTTGTTTTTGCTGTCCATCCAGCCGACGACAAGATTCTGAGAGAGATCTCCTGCAGAATAAGAATTACAGGTGAAGGTTACATAGACTGCATTCAGTTTTTTTAATTCAGAGATATCAAGTTCAATATATTCTGCAGTCCCGACCTTTTCCGGGATATGAATTATATCGCCGCTGTGATTGCATCCCGATTCAGAAAGATTTGAATAATTGCAGCATACGTTTCTATCTTTAAAAGCGATCGTGCAGCTGAGGTCCATATCCAGATGCTGCGCTTTGAGTCCTTCTCCCCATTGCATGAAAAGGCGTATAGAATCGCCTTCCAGAGGAAATTCGGTTCCCATCAGCGCCGAAGGCATGTCCTGGATCGTTTCAGATCTTTCGCCGATTGAAACAGGCATTTTGTAAAGCTGCGGATCAATGTACATGCTTATATTCTGATTTTTCTGATTTTTAAATCTTTTTTCAACGGCAAGAACGCAGAGATCCTCTATTGACTGGATCATATTTTGAAGCTGCTCGCTGCTGAATCGACACAGATCATGATTTTTTTCAATCGATTTTCTTACTCCCCCAAGCGGACTTACAACACGCGGAAAATCTTTAGAGAAATAATTTTCAGCATACATATTCAATGTAAAAAGAAGCCTTGCCGGCACTCTGTTAATAATATCACTGAAGGAATTTATCGCATCATCGCTGCCGTAACGGATCATCTCAGAAAAAAGAGATCACGAAAACACTCCGGGTCTTTCTTTAAGCAGTTCAAGAGCCCGGGGATCTTTTTCTTTTCTGTATTTTTCCAGACGCCCGGCCCAGACTTCGTAAGATTCATTATAAAAAACATCCAGAAGTTTTTTTAATTTTTCAAACCCATCTTTTTTTGCATATTCACTGAGACGAAGAGCCCTTATAAAACGGACCCACATGCCCCGATGCGGATGCATAATTTCCGCAGCAGTTTCCGCTTTCAGTTCAAGACGGTTCAGAACCTCTGCAGAAAGAAGGCAGATATTCCTGCTGAATTTCAGTTTAATTTCATTTTTTGCAGCACGTTCTGCTTCCTTCATTTCTTCTTTTACTTTTTCTGCCGTTTTTAAAAAATAAAGAGCTCTTGCATTGGAACGTTTTCTTCTTCTAACGGTTTTTGGTCTTACAAGCTGAAAAAATCCGGTATGTTTGAACCACAGGTAGCGCATTAAATCAGCAGGCGTTTTCATCAGACTGATAAATTCGTCTCTTTTATCTTTTTTAAGCAGATGATCCAGGACGGCCATTCTTGTTTCTTTCATTTTGATCTCGACGTCAGACAGGGGAAACTCAGAAAGAAGAAGCAGAAGAGAATCCATCTGCGTTACATCAAGCGCCGTTCTGGATTCCAGAAGATACGCAAGGCATTTGTCCAGGTCATCTTCTTTCCACAGTTCAAGAATTTTAAGTTTAGACCCCTGCCCTTTGTATTCAATTTCGCCGAACTCGAAAGGTGTTCCGCAGAAAGGACATCCATTGTAGCGCTCCAGAGGAAAGGTACCATCCGGAATCATATGTCCGCAGGGCATTTCTGTTCCCTCTGCTCCGAAAACATTTGCAAAAAGAGTAATGAGATGGTCTTCTGCACTTACACCTGTCGGAACAATCCAGTTTTTTATCATGGGAGTCCAGTTTTTCCGTACACCCATGATTTTCTGAAAGATATCTGCGATGATGCCCAGAGATTCTGGTTTTAAAATTTTAACAGCGGCAAAAGCCTCTTCGCGGAGACCGAAACCAAGTTTTGACAGCGCAGCAGTGAATACAGCGGCATCTCCGTTTGAAGTTTGATTCTGATCTGTCCATTCATCAGGAATGTAAAGGGCTTGATAGCGAAGCGCTGTTTTAATCCGTTTTTCTTCTGATTTCATTTGAGGCAGGCGGGAGTCGAACCCGCGTTTTCCGTTGGGAGGTTGAAGTAAGTCATAATTGACCGGAAACGATAATTTTATGACTGAGGAAACGGATGTCCTGCCGTTAGACGACTGCCTCGTTTTATTTGTCCGCTTTCATTCATCTTAAATAATTTATGCTCCTTCATTCATCAAGAACTTTTATTTTGCGGATTGATATCTTTCTTCTTTATAGTTGTCTCTGCCATGCAGACAATAAAAATCCTATTTGTAATTCAGAAACATCCGGTTTTTTGCTTTTCCTATTTGAATCTTAAGACAGGATGGCAACAGTGTTATACAACAATAAAGTCATGATTCCGAACCCCTTTATCGCGGGTCTTTTTACCGTTACCCTATTTGCTTCAGGAATCTTCAGAATAACGGAAGCGAATCCCGGAAAAGACATACCGCTGCCGCAAATCCCTGTCGTCACACTTTTTCAGTTTGAATACTGCTCGGATAAACCTGCAGGGCTTCATATATCGCCTGTTTTAAAAAAACACGGCTCCATACTTGTAAAAGAAGGCATGGATTATATTTCCACAAAACATTTCTGTCTGGACGGTATTTTTCTTCCTGAAAAAACAAAGTTGAGATTTTATCCTGAAGGAAATATCCAGTCCATTTTCTATAGAAAACCCGGAGATAAAAGTTCATTTCGTTATTTTAAGTATTTCATATCCTTTTATAAAGAAGGAATGCTTGAGAGAGTCTATTTCATGGAAGTGGAAAACAACGTACAGGAAAGTTATATTACGGAAATGATATACGGGAAAGATGGTACATCCAG
>JAOUOA010000328.1 GCA_029880625.1 Spirochaetia bacterium | reverse complement strand
CGCCTCTGCAGTATTCAAGCTTGAAGACGCCCCTTACAACCTGAATATCCTCTGATTTTTGAGTATCTCTGTGCAGAACATTCAGCGTAACAACAGTTCCCAATTCACCGGAAATCAGCTTCAGCATTTCTCCAAAAGTCAGATGTTTTAAAGATTGGCCGTCAATCGCCAGGATTCTGTCTCCTGCACGAATTCCTGCTTTCTCTGCAGGCCCTCCTTCAATCGGCGCAATAACTACCGGAACGCCGTTTTCCAGAGTCACTTCAACTCCAATCCCAGCCTTCTTTCCTTTTTCTGTGCCGGAAAATTCCTTATGCTCCTCCCGGTCCAGAAAGCGGGTATAAGGATCGTTTGTTGCCAAAAACATCCCACGGATTGCGCCAATCATCAAGTCCTTTTCCTGTAGTTCCGTTACATATATATTTTTCAGATAAAAAAGCACTGTTGAGAATAAATGATGGTATTTCCCTTCGCTGTTGCTGAAAAGGGAAACCGGAACCAGTCCGTTAAGAATAAGACTTACTGCTAAAAAAAATATCCAGACGCTTCTTTCTTTCCACTTCATGAGTATACCCGGGTTTCAAGAATGGATCTGAGCCCAACCTACCTGTCCTGCATTAGTTTTGAATAAAAATTATTATCCGTCCGCTTCAAATGATCCAGGGCCATACTGCATTTAACCCGGTTTTTTTCGCAGCTTTTTTCAAACAACTCTTTATCGCTCAAAGGCGAAAGCTCATCGGAAAAAGGCGCATGAAAACGCATCATTAAAAACTGCTGTTTGACTCTTTGAATATCCGAATCTGTAGGTTCGGCATAGCATCCTGAAAATAAAAGAAATGAAAAAATGATTCCTGCAGAAAATATAATTTGTTTCATGATAAAGTTCCTTCCAGCTTAAAATCGTTGTCAGTCTTTCCGATCAGAGGCAGTTCAGAAAGATGTTCAATTCCTATGAGTTCTACATTTTGAGAATAATCTTCTTTCGAACCGGATAATGGGATAATAATTTTATTGAATCCAAGAGAGGCAAGTTCTTTAATCCTTGATGAAAGATGTCCGACAGACCGGACTTCTCCTGAAAGACCGATTTCTCCAATCAAAGCAGTGGAATCATCACCCGGGACTTCTCTGTAGGAAGAAAGTATGGCAGAACATACTGCCAGATCCAGCGCAGGATCATCTGCATTCAAACCGCCTGCAAGGTTAATGAAAATATCAGAATCAGAAAGACTCAATTTTAAGAACTTTTCCATCACTGCCGCAAGCAGATTTAAACGGCGCGAATCCAGTCCCTCTGCCATCCTTTTTCCGGGTCCGTAAAGCGTTCTGGAAACCAGAGCCTGCACTTCAACGGCCAGAGGTCTCGTACCCTCAACAAATGACGAAAACATTCTTCCTGGAACCGGTTTTTCCATTCTGACAATATTCAGATTGGATATTTCTGTAAGTCCGGTACTGCGCATTTCAAAAATAGCCGCTTCCCCCACCGGTCCGAATCGGTTTTTGATCGCCCGCAAAATTCGATGATGATTCAATCGGTCGCTTTCAAAATACATTACGGTATCAACCATATGTTCCAGAATTCTGGGACCGGCAATCGCGCCTTCCTTGGTAATATGGCCGGTAGCAAGAATCGGAACCCTGCATTTTTTGGCGGTTTCCATAAGACGGTACGCGGCTTCTCTGAGCTGAGAAACAGATCCTGGAGTGGAATCAATCTCCGGGCATAGAACTGTCTGCACAGAATCGATAACAGCTAAATCTGGTTTTTCAAGCTCAATCCTGGAGCATAGATTATCAAGAAGGGTTTCGCCTGAGAGAAATAGTTTTTCTGAATTTACACCCATGCGGTCAGCACGAATTTTAATCTGTGACGGAGATTCTTCTCCGGAAAAATAATACAGACTTCCGGAAAACCGTCGTGCTATTTCAAGAATTAAAGTGGATTTCCCAACTCCGGGTTCACCGCCCGCCAGCATAAATGAGCCGGGAACAATCCCTCCTCCAAGAATTCTGTCAAACTCCGGAACACCGGACGAAACACGCTTCAGGCCTTCTAAAGGAATTTCTGAAACAAGAGTAAGCGTTTCTTGCTTTTCTTTCTGCAACGAGCTTCTGACTGATGCCTCTGATTCTGAAAGCGTATTCCATGAAAAACAAGACGGACATTTTCCCGACCATCGAGTAAATTCATTTCCGCATTCAGAGCATAAAAACAGTTTTCGGAATTTTTTTGCCATATCAGGGAATTTCTCCGGACAGGTTGTCAAATCGGTTAATTTCAGGACGAAAAGCAACCTTGAAAGATCCCAGAGGGCCATTTCTGTGTTTTGCAATAATAATTTCAGCAAGTCCCCGGTTCTGTATGGACTCAGGATCGTCTTCTTTTGAAAATTCTCTATGGATAAACATAACGATATCGGCATCCTGCTCAATCGCTCCCGATTCTCGCAAGTCGGAAAGTTGAGGCCTCGCCGATTCTCCCCGTCTCTGTTCCACAGACCGGTTCATCTGAGAAAGAGCCATAACAGGAGCATCCACTGCTTTCGCAAGCTGTTTAAGGCTCCGGGAAACCGTCGCCACCTCATGCTGTCTGCCGTGTTTTCTTGACTGGGGATCCGTCATCAACTGCAGATAATCTATAATAATCAGGCCTAGACTTTCTCCTTTTCGCTTAAGGTCTACTGCCATTTTTCGAGTCCGCGTAACGCAGTCCCAGATATCAAGAGTTCCGGAATCATCGATATACAGAGGAGAAGAAAAGATTCTGTCAATAGAAGAGAGTACGGGCTGAACTTTTTCATGAACAATATTTCCTCTTTTCATATCGCTGTGATTGGTCTGCGATTCCGAACATACCATCCGCAGAAGAAGTTCATGACGGCCCATTTCAAGAGAATAAAGCAGGATGGGTTTTTTGTAATGGATGGCAATATTTGATGCAATGTTCAAAGCAAATGTAGTCTTCCCCATCCCCGGTCTCGCAGCAAGGATAATCAATTCACCTCCGCGAAGGCCCGACGTAAGCGTATCAAAATCACCGAAACGTGTGGGCTGACCGGTCAGACCGCCTCTTGCTTCAACAAGTTTTTTTACATAATCCGAGAAATCCTGTTTAATTTCAGAGACGGACTGAATTCCTGTCGTTTCAGATTCTGAAGTAATCTTAAGGATCCGCTCTTCAACACTTCGTAAAAAACCGCCTTCATCCTCCTGGGGTTCTGAAGCCTCATCGGATATCTCCGAGATTGATTCCATGAGCTTTCTGCGAAGGGCAATCTGACTGATTCTTTTCGCATGAACTCCGGCATTTCCCGGAGCCATCACATCTTCCACAAGTCCCAGAATGTATTTTCCGCCGCCGCCCTGGTCCAGAAGGTTTCTGTCTCTTAAAAAATTTATAACCTGCAGAGCATCGACAGGCGCAGTATTTTGATTCAGCTCAAGCAGAGCATCATAAATAATTCGATTGGATTCTAAAAAAAAATCATCTCTTCGTATAACAGAAGAGATCTGCAAAATCAGATCGGGCTGCAGGATTAAAGAACCGAGAACCTGTCTTTCGGCTTCCGGATCCTGAGGAACTCTGGAAGCCATCAGGATTATTCTCCAGACTGTGAGGTATCGGAAGCTTCTTCTTCGGCTTCAGAAGAGGCAGATGGTTCTTCCTGATTTTCCTGATTTTCTTCTACAGGGGCGGCTGGTTCAGGAATTTCTTCTTCTTCGACAGGAAAATTTTTGTCTGGAACAACATTAACATTAACTGTTGCCATAATTTTTTCAGCAAGACGAATCTTAACCGGAAACTTTCCAAGTGCGCGGATGGCATCGCCTGAATCAATTTTTCTTTTGTCAATACTGAAACCGGCATTCTGAAGAGCCTGTGCAATATGAACGGAAGTTACAGAACCAAAAATTTTACTTTTAGCGCCGACACGTACCTGAATTTCAAGTTCATCCAGAGCGTTGATTTTTTCAGCAAGTCCTTCCATTTCCTTATTACGGCGTTCAATTTTAAGACTCATTAATTTTTTTTGATGCTCAGCGGCGCGTACTGAATTCCCTCTTGCAGGAATCACAAGCTTGCGTGGGATTAAAAAATTTCTTGCATATCCATCAGGAACTTCCCGGACATCGCCTGCATCGCCTAAATTGATCACATCTTTTTGCAGTATAACTTTCATATCTTTCCTCTGACTAATATTTATAAGT
>JAOUOA010000423.1 GCA_029880625.1 Spirochaetia bacterium | reverse complement strand
ACTTCTTCCTGAAACGTTAGAAGAGATTCCAGAAATGAGGATCAAGAACGTTCCCATAAAAAGCCTGATAAAAACCAGCGATCGAAATCAAATCTACAGATTATTCCGGAGTCATTTCAACTAATGATTCAGAACAGATCCGCATACTTTAAATATTTATTATTTCTGACTGCATTGAGCATTCCGTCATTTCTTTCTTTTTTTACAGAACCTATCAAACTCAGCCCATATGGAATCAATACGGATATGATTTTTATCCTGCCTGTCTGGATTCTTTCAAAATCAGAACGATTCTTATCTTATGTTTTTTTTGCCTCTGGAATAATCTTGTATTTTTTATACAGGAAAAAGCGCAGAGACCGAATTCCAATGGAGTTTTTTCCTGAAGAAGGCAGGCTCATCACACTGACTGTTTTTTTGCCTATCCTGTTTCATAATTTCATTTTTACACTCAATTCATATGAATCGCTTTACATTGGAGATTTTGACTATACCATGATTTCCAGCGCTCTGAACCGAACTGTAAGGGGCGACGGTTTTCTGAGGACCGCTTTTGTCAATACCGGATCCGGCGGAAGTTTTCTGGGACATCACTTTACACCTTCCCTGATTCTTTATCTTCCTCTTTATGTGCCGTGGGATTTCATAGGGAATGTATCAATTACTTTGGTTCCGGATCATTTTCTTTACGGCGCTCTTCTCTGGATTACGCTTTTTACAGGAGCCATTTTCTGGAACAGACTCAACTCATTTCTTTTTAAATCTCCTGAAAAAACCCTGATTGCAAATACAGTGATCGCCCTCGCGTTTCCTCTCTGGAGAATTTCGTATTCCTTTCATTTTGAAATTCTTGTTTTTCCTCTTTCCGCTCTTCTGTTTTTATCGTATTTCAAAAAAGAAAAATCCTACTGGGTTTATCTGGCATTGATGCTTGGCGTGAAAGAAGACATCAGCATCTATATGGCTTGTTTCGGAATCTTTCTTGTTTTTTCAGGTTCCGGAAAAAAAGGAATTCTTACATCAGTCTCCTCTGTTTTATATTTTGCAGGGGCAATGCTGATCAGAAATATTCTTTCAGGTGAAGACGTCCAAAATTTTTCTGAATATTTTTCGATTGATTTCCGATTCAAAGACAATATAAAAACTTCCTTTACGTTGCTTTTTTCGCTTGCGTTTCTTCCAGTTTTTAATTTAAAATTCTTTCTTTTCACAATCCTTCCGATTCTGATTCTTCACGGCTTTTCAAAACATCCCTGGCATTTCAGTTTTTACGGACATTATATCTATACAGTTCTTCCATTTCTTTTTCTGGGAGTATCTCTTGCAGTCAAAGATCTTCTGGACAAAAGGCGGCAGCAATATTCGTATTTTATGATTTTCTCATTTATTCTTTCAATGGTTTTCTATGCTGCAGCAGGCGATAAGGGAAATCCTTCGCCCGGGTTTCTTCCGGACAGAAGATTTTCTTCCGTTTCTGACATCATGCATAAAATTCCGGAAAACTCATGTGTTCGGACACAAATTCCTTTCACAGCTCATGTTCCGCTTCACTCGAGAAGCTATCCGCTCTTCCTTCCGCATGGCAGTCCGGAAACAAACCGCTATATACCTTTCTGCAGAATTGAAATTTTTATCGCAGATTTTACCGATCCTCGTCCTCCGTATTATACAAAAGAAATGCTGCATATTTTAAAGGGTAGTCTTGATCGGAATAAAGTTTATTGCGGGCTCAAGAACGGCATTATGATTTATGCAGAAAGCAAAAAAACATGTTTGAATTTTACCGGCATTTAATCTCTTATATGCGGCCTCTCACAGAATGTTTTGGATGAGGAAAAGATTTTTCAGAAAATATTTTACCTGACGCGGACTAATCCATATCTATATATTCAATTTCTATCTTTTCAAGATACTCTTCAAGTTTTTGAATATCGTCAAGAATCTGTTTTCTGTCTTCTGATTTGGCTGCAGTCAGAAGACTTGCTCCGAGTTCCGAGATCCGGTTCAGACCATAACCTCCTCCGGAACCTTTCATGTTGTGACCGAGAAGCCTTATGTCTGAAAAATTATTTTCATCAAGATAATTTTTTATTTTTTGAATGTTTCGATAGATGCTTTCAATATATTCTGGAAATAAATCTTCAATCAATTTATCTATCTTTATTTTATATGGATCTTCCTGCATGGCATTCCTTTTATTTTAAGAGATACAATTGTTTTTTTCTTCAAAAAAAATTTTATAAAACAGCTTATTCTATTGAAATTTCCTGTATTTTAAATAATTGGCAGCTAAAAAAATATTTACCGTGATGAAATATATGCCAGTTCCAGATTCGATGCAATCTGGATTGTAAGTTTTCTGTAAACCCTCTGTCTTGCGGCATATTCCATTTCTATATAGCCCTCTGTTGTAGAATAGTCAGTACTGGAAGCAAACTCTCTGTCCATAATCAGGCGGTTGCCGTCCCGAACCTTAACCCTGCACATAACCATCAGTTCATAACGGGAAGGTTCGCCGTAGTTATCGTACATTCTGCCTTCTTTTCTGTACATGATGACCTGGCCATAAAGCATTAATCGTGAATCACTTTGATTTTTCTGAACAAAAAAATTCTTTCTTCGCATAATCATGGTTCGAAGAGATTCGGTGAGTTCAACATTAACATCTGAATGAAATGTATCATTGATAAAATTATGAATAAAAATGGTTCTATCTGCCGCAGGATACTTTTCCGGGTCCAGTTTCTGGACACTATTACATCCAGAAAGGCCTGTAAAATAAAAGATCAGAACAGAAAATATGAAATGATGATGAATCGTTTTCAAAACTGACAAAGTTTAACTCCGGCCTTTATTCATCAAACAGAATTAAGGATTTTGTTCAGAATTTTTCAAACCGCTGCTGGATTTTGAAGACTTTTCAATATAGACATTACGGTGTTCAATCAGAGCTTCCGCAGCTTTTTCTAGTCTTTCAATCTGCTCCGGCACACAGTGGTCAATAAAATCACCATGCTGTACAAGAATCATCCTGTTCTGATGGTGAGAAATTTTTTTTATCCGTATCTCTTTATTGCCAGCATCTTTCATTTTTACAGTAATATGAATTTCATCACCGGGAAGATTCCACTGATTTTCGATTCCGGTAAAATCTCCTTCTTCATCACCGAATGTGCTGATCTGAAGCTGTCTGAGTCCTGTATCCAGAGTTTCAGCAAGGTGTTTGGGAATTTCATTATTTTTATCATCAGTCCAGACCTGAACGAGGTTCATTTCTGATTTTGTTCTACTCTGACTGAGATCAAGAGATTCTTTTCTGCCGTTTAAATTCTGAAATTGAATTCGGACATTTTCTGAAAAAGATGAAGAAGGGTATAAAAAAAGACGTTTTTCATAAAAATTGGTTTCATAGGTTG
>JAOUOA010000079.1 GCA_029880625.1 Spirochaetia bacterium | reverse complement strand
TTGAGTGCTCAATCGCTTTTATTGTTGCAATATGCGTTTCTGATTCTGTATTGTATTCTGCAACAATGGCTAAATTTTTTTTCATAAATATGCCCTGTATAATATTTAAGACAGATCCTTGAAAACAATTCTTTTTTCATAAATATTTACGGAGAATAAAAGCAAATTTTCAGATATTCTTAGTGTCAAATAACATAAATTAATTATTTACAAATATCACTAAATAATCTTATATAATTTAAACTACAAAGGGATGGGCATATAAAATGATTGAATTTATAAATTTTATTGAAAAAGTTAAAAATAATTTTCAAACTGGCAGGTTAAAGGTCCGTGAAAATATTGAACTGCCCGGCGGGATCAGCTGTGATCTTGCAGGAGAGAAAACCTATTTTTCCTTTAAGGGCCTTGTGGTTTTATCCAGGTATTTTTTAATTCAGAAAAAAGATAATGTTACTGTCGAAGATTTAAAACATCTTTTTGATTCCGGATTTACCTGGGCGAAAAGAGTAAACCGTGTTCCATTATTCCGCGGTCTGCAGTTTGCTTATTTAGTCATTCCTGTGATTGTATCAGAAACTACGCCTTCTCAGGAAACTCTGAATTATATAGAATCCGGTGCGAGAAAACACTTTTCTCTTTTTGAATTTCCTGTCATTATCGATCTTCAAGCAGGAAAAGCTCATTACTTAAGAAAAACTCAGCTTTGGGGAGCGTTTTATTATTCAGACATGCGAAAAGCAGTTTCAAAATTTATTGAAAGCACTCTGGGATGATTCTTAAAATATGAAGGTAAGGATCCTCAAGCGCTTGAAACAAAAAGAGCTGTATGTTTCATACAGCCCTGAAAATTTGAAGTGATGAATCTTCCTTATTTATGAAGCTTAATGTTTCCGTTTACAATTTCAGGTTTGCCTGAATTGTAGCCGCTTGAAGGACCATCAATAATCTGAATATTGAATTCATCTTTTGAAGAGCCGCTTTTTTTAGATCCATTGTCCACAATGCGGACCCTGCACATATTGATTTCTCTTGCATTGTCAGGAACTAAAGTGCGGACAGTGCAGGGCATAAGAAATTCAACTCCTTTTCCATGATCTGTAATAATAGAAACAGTATCTGAAGCATACCCTCTCAGTTTCACCTGAAGAGGACTCTGTCCGTCAGAAGCCTTTCCTTTTCTGTTATCATTATATTCTAAATTTACTTTTAATCCCTCAGGATTATTTGTAAGATTGAAGCCGAATTTTGAAGAATAGCTTCCGTCAAAATCTTCGACTCCGCCGCCGCCGGTAATTTTAGAAAATTCAAGATCTGCAACGGGATTGGCATTATCGCAAGCATCACCAACGCCGTTATTATTCCAGTCAGATTGATCGGCATTCGCCGCCATGGGGCAGTTGTCAACTGTATCAGCAATTCCATCTAAGTCCGAATCTATTACGACAGGTTTGTCGGTGAAGCTTTTCGCTTTAATAAAAACATTTGAATCAAGAATTGAATCTCCTGCATCGGCAATGGCAAGTTTAATCCGATTGACCTGACCTGGAACAACATTTGCCTGAACAGACAGGACAACAGTCAGACCGTCCATTTCAATATTAACGCTTCCACCTCCGTCGGTAAGGTCATTGTTCACATAATATTCCGGATTTACAGCATTGCTGGAACCGAAAGGATTTCCGTTATTCACAGTGTTAATTGAAACAGGAGTAACAGAACCCGGTATTAATGCAATATTCTGTCCGTTCAGAAAAAAACCGAACACATCGTTAAAGGATGTATTGGCATATTCATTATATTCATCAGATGAAAAAACGTACTGGAAAGAAATAACATTTCCCTCAGGGATAAAATCAAATTCAAGAACAGTAGCATCATAAGTGCTGTAACCGGTGACAAGACTGTTTAAATCAAAATCGCCCGGCAATCCATTTGACTGGGAAATTCCATCTGATTTATTGGGACCGGGAACATTTTGTATGCTTCCGCTGGAGAGAACGATTCCGCTTTCAAATCCGATTGAGTCTGATCCTGCTGTAAATGTTCCTGTGGCGGAGGAGTGACCGGTTAAGGTGGCATTAACAACAATAATGCCGCTTCCCAGCATATAATTCACAAGATTATTTGCATTTGTTTCTCCAGTAACTTCGATTGCCCGGAGGCTGGCGCTCCCCGTTATGAACATCATTGAGAGTGCAAAAAGCAGCATTTTTTTAATATTTATATATTTAAAAAAGGAATAACTTAACAACTGTTTCATTTACATATACCTCATTAAATTATAATCATAAAGCATTAGATCCTGGGATCTGGTCAAGGAATATTTGTTTAATTTCACAGAATTTTATAACTATTATTATGATACCTGAATTTTTGATTGAATCATTTAAGGAAATGTCCTTACAGTTTTTAAAATAATCTAATTGAATTGAGAAGTGATTTTTTATTATTTGAATTTCCAGTGACTGCTGATCTTCAAGCAAGTGAATCGCATTTTTAGCGACAAATGGATTTCTGGTGAACGTTTTAAGTATCAGACATGAGAAAATTTGTTTCTAAATTTATTGAAAGCGCTCTAGCATAATTTTTATTTATTGCAATAAGATTTCAAACAAAAGATAATAGATATCTTAACTTAATATTTTGACCTTGGTTTTCGAAGTAAAAAAAATATCTGTGGTGAATCATTGAGATTACCGAGAGTTGACTCAAAAACAATATCAAACCCCATTTTTCTATAAAAATTTAAATTTCGGGGATTTGAACTTTCAAGATAGCAGTGATGGTTGTTTTTATCGGCATGAGCAAGTACTGGTTTAAGAAGTTGTTCTCCAATTTTTTGATTACGAAAGTTTTCATCTACTGCTAGAAAAAATAAATACCATGAGTTTTCAGGCATAAGTTTTGGTTTTTTATTTTCGTTATAAATAAATGCACGTAAAAGCCGAATCGTTGCGAACAAGCCTGCGTCAAAAAGGGCTCCCAGAAAACCAAGACGTATCAACTCAGCAAATGTTACATCAACTCCAGGAGGAATCCATAGGGCAAATCCATTAGGTTCTTTTCCTGAATAATATAATGCCTTATATTTCAATCCAAGATTGAAAAGAATAGGACACAATCGAGAAAATTTTTCCCAGATATTTTTTTGATAAATCCAGACAAAGGCTGGATCCATACTGAAAGTATTACTAAAAATATTTGTTAACTCTTTCTGATAGATCTCTTCAGTAATCAATGAAACAGACGTTTTTATGGCTTTTTTTTTGCTATTTTTCTTTTTTGAAGAATTTGAATTTTTCATAAAATACTCTTGATCAATCAATCGCTTCAATTCTCTCCAATTTTTTCAAATAGGAAGAAATCACCCGATCAGATCCGGAAATATTACTGATATTTATCAGGGCTTCTCTGGCTTTTACATATTCTTTCGATATAAAATAATCGATTGCTTTTTCAAAAGTATCCTTATTCTTTAATTTTTCAGTTTTCAACTCTTCCGGATCTCCGGTAAAAACTTCATAAAGAGTGATTAGATTTTTTTTACCTTTTACTTTGATAACTCCCAGGTGGCGAATATCTATATCATCGCTTTCAACCGCTCCGTTAATTTCCTGTTTTACTTCGTCGCTTATGATGATTGATGCGCCAATTGACTTTGTAGCGCTTTCCAGCCTGGATGCCAGATTCACAGCATCAGAGATAACGGTTCCTTCCATTCTTTCGCTCTCACCGATGGTTCCCAGCATAAGCGAACCAAAATGTATTCCAATCCCAATTTCAATGGATTCATAATTTTGAGATAGCCTGTGCTGATTATATTGAACCAGCTCCTTTTGCATATCAATCGCTGCATGAACAGCATCCTGAGCAGAATTGGGAAAAAGAGCCATTAGAGCATCTCCAATATATTTATCGATAAATCCGCCGTGCTTTCGGATAATTGGCCCCATCCGGCTCAGATAGGAGTTTATAAAATTAAAATTTTCTTCTGGAGACATTGATTCTGAAAGCGTGGTAAATGAGCGTATATCTGAAAATAGAACAGTCATTTTCTTTTGAACCTGATCTCCGAGTTTAACTTCTGTAATGCTGTTTTTATCTAAAAAATTAATAAATTCATGTGGTACAAATCGCTTGAAAGCCTGGTTTAGTTCTGCCTGAACTTTATTTTTTTCTTCCAGCTGACCGGCATATTGATTGAGACTGATCTTTTGCTGCTCCACTTCGCCATAGAGAGCGATAAACTTGTTAAGCAAAGTATAAGCCATGTTCACGATAATGGTTGTAAAACCCCATTCGAACAGGTACATGAATGAATATACTCTTTGCAGAATCAAAATATCGCTTATACTGCAGATAAAAAACACGATAATACTGACCACTGCCGGTAAAAGGTACCTGCTGCCGGAGCGGTATTTCTGAATCAGCAGATACTGCGAGTACCCCATTATTATAAATACCATTAAAAACCATATATCAAGAATTATACCCGTTTGAGCTTCGTTATATACGATATCCATCCACTCTACTACTTTAGGTTCAGCTCCTTCAACACTGATGGTTAAAGGAGATTCTAGAAAAATGAGTACCGCTGACTGAGTGGCATTTAGAACTGAAGTAATATAAAAAAATTTATTCAGTGGTTTTTCGAGAAGAACATAAATAAAATAAAGAAATGCAATTGCGAAAAGCGCTAAGGTTGCAAAATTTAACTTCATAGGCCATAAAGATGCCTCAATTGTAGGAGCATTGTACTGAAAGCTAGTAAATAAACACGCAAGTGCCATAAATATAGCAGTAATTCCAAAAGAAAGATTTACTCTGTCATTTCTCCTGTTGTGAAACAACCAGAGATGGTAAATCCCAACGTATAAACTGAGAGCAGCAAAAATAACTGGAGCAATTGCATACCATTTCATACTGAAGACTCACCTTTTATTTGTATTTTTTAATGAATATTTGCATAAGATATTTAAATTTCGAGAAGATTGAACACTATTGAATATAAAAGATCCCATTTTTAACCTGCTTAATTATGCGATAATGTGGCATAAATAAGAAGATCATTGAACTCAATTCTAAAGTAGAATATTGTTCCGCTTCAGAAAAAGTCAACAAAAAATGATAAAAATATCAATTATATCAATAAAAAGGATGAATTATTGCCAATTAAAACTTGAATTTACTGATGGTAATTTTCAAATACTTGAGAAATAATTGGATCAGACAGTGAAATCATGCAGAAATCTGGTTTCAGCTATATATGTCATTGTTTATGATTAATGAAAATTGGTTTTGTAAAAATCAAGAGATCTTCTTAAGGGAATCATTCATCACTCTTAACTGCATCATTGTTCTATAAAAACCGAAATTACAATTCATGGAAATTTAAAAAGGGACAGCAAGTAAAATTAAAATGACATAATTTTACTCATCTCTTATCCAGATTTGCGAACGACCAATCCAAGAAAAGCCAATATAGCCCCGTACTTCTAATTTCTTACCACCATTCTTAACAGTTAAATTGCAATTATAAATATTACCGTCATTAGGATCCAGAATCTTACCGTCTATCCACTCTATCGAATTTCCAGGGGCAGCGGGTTTAAAACCGTTCAATATCTCTAGACCGATAATGGGTTTATTATAACGAGAATCTTCCGGCTTACATTTGTCGCATACCGGGTTAGGATCCTCTCCAGGTTCAGGAAAAATTTTTTCAATCTTACCGCGAAGTTTTCCATTTCCATCCTTCCAGATAGAAACAATTGATTCAACTTTATTGGTTTTTTCGTTCACGGTTTTCCAGCGGCCTACCGGAGAGAATGTATTAGCCTGTAGAGCAAAAGAGAAAAATAAGCTAAATATAAATGAAACATAAATAATTTTTTTCATACCAATACCAATAAAGAACCCTGTAAAATCAGTCAACTTTTTTCAAAATCCGGGGAAACAAGACAAGAATATTCTTTACAATTCCGGTTCCCCACTATTCATTAAGAAGGTAGAAACCCGACTCACATCATAAAATTGCCGGTGGACAAAACAATTTCATCAAATTGTGTTCTTATTTGGAATACTATTCAATATTTCATTTTCGGTCAAGAAAATACTTAATTATTTATATTTATTTTATGGTTTTTTTGATCAAAGAAAATTTATTTATTTTTTGATACAGTAGAAATTTAAGGAGGTGTCTCCATAATCCCCGCACTTTCTGGAAGGATTTTTATTACCTGATCGGATTTTGAAACGCTGCATATGGCTTTTGATCATTATTTTGTTTACATACAGGCTGACTCTGTGAACATTTTCTGCATGGGGGCTAAAGAAAGAAAATTACGAGAGGACAAAGCAAGGAAGAAAGCCATTATTGATATTTCCAATAAATTATTTATAGAGAAGGGTTTTCATAATGTTACCATGAAACAAATTGGCGATGTTTCTGAATACGGAATGGGGGTAATTTATTCTTATTTTCAGAGCAAGGAAGAATTGTATAGCAATGTTTATTTCCAAAGTCTTGTAATTCTTGCTGATATGCTGAATGAAAAAGTTAACTATGAGAATCCTGATATTGAAGGAGAAATTATAAACCTTTTCCATGTGTTTATTGATTTTTATTCTGAACATCGCGCTCACTACAAAGCCCTTCTTCACCATCTTCACTTTCCCTTAACTGATTTAACAGAAAAGCGGCTCATTGAATTGAATCAATTAATAGACAATGCTTCGGTTCAATGCAGAACACTTTTACAGAAGGGAGTTAATGCCGGTTTATATCCTGATATGGATGTAGTAGAAACACATCTAATGCTTTATACTGCAAATGTTGGTTTGATTTCAAGCATCATCCAAAGAGGAGAAGAGGACAGGGTGGATTATATACGTAAAATATGCATCAAACAGGTTACATTAATGCTTGAAGGCATAAAAGCAAAATAGTTTTCACTACGCCATTTTAATCGCTTCACTTCCCTATGCAGAACATAGAAAAAATTCTTCCAAGTACTTCTTCAGTGGAAACCTTTCCTGAAATTTCTCCAATATGAGAAAGCGCTGAATCAATTTCAATTGCAGCAATTTCATCGGGAGCATTCTGATGCCAGAGTTCAATCACACGCAGCAAAGCTGTTTTGATTCTTTCAAAATGATATCTATGCCTTTCTTCTAGAAGCATCGGATCTTTCGAGGAAGGATTTGTAAAAATAATATTTTTAATTATTTCTTTTAAAAGGCCCAAGTTTTCACCCGTTTTACATGAAAGGAAAATGCTTTCTTCACCTTCAAAAACATCTGCATCTCCTTGTTTTTCAGCAAGGTCGGACTTATTAAAAATATGGATGATTTTTGCTGACTGCATAAATTCGCGAACAGAATCAATAGAATCAATCTTTCCGCTTTTTGAATCAATTACATGCAGAATGATATTGCTTTTCTGAATTTCGCTTTTTGATCTTCGAACGCCTTCTTTTTCAATTTCATCGGATGTCTCACGAAGTCCTGCCGTATCAATAAATTTTACACCAACTCCGTCAATTTCCATATCTTCGGATAGATAATCTCTTGTTGTTCCTTCAATATGTGAAACAATTGAACGGTCCCATCCAAGCATAGCATTCATCAAAGAAGATTTCCCTGCATTGGGAAGACCCACAATTGCAATTCTTACGCCTCCGGCAATTCTTGATGCAACGGCGCTTTTTTCAAGGATGCGGTCAATTTCATCAATTAAAGAACGGATGGTTTTAATTCGGACTTCTCTATTTTCAAATGTAAGATCTTCAGTTGAAAAATCAACTTCAGCTTCTGTTTCCGCTTTTAAGGAAATCATGGCAGAGCGAAACCTTGATAGAATTTTTCCGAGTTCTCCGCGAAGCATTTTCCTGCCCGCGATCAATTCATAATCGCTTTTTGCGTCAATAATTCGCGTAACAGCTTCTGCCCGGGGAAGATCCAATTTCTGATTCAAATAAGCTCTGCGTGTAAATTCCCCCGGTTCAGCCGGACGAATTCCTTCAATTTTAAGGGATTCAAGGATAAAATGACGCAGGATTAGAGGATTCCCATGAAAGGAAAGTTCCGCTACATCTTCTCCAGTATAGGAATTGGGAGCTGGAAAATAAACAACAAGGCCTTCATCGATGAATTCTCCGTCTGAAGAAAGGAATTCAGACAAAACTGATTTACGCGGCAAAAATTTGCTTCCGGAGACAGGCTTACAGAGACGATTTAAAACAGAAAGAACCAGTGGTCCGGAAATTCGGATCAGACCTATGGCGCCCCTTCCATACGGCGAAGATACAGCAATTATTGTATCATCAGCCGGAGGAGGCGTAAGAGAAAAATCAATATTCTTCTTCGTAGTATCCCTGGTCATAATCCACTTGATCGGAACCATCCGATCCAGGACCGCCGGTTGGAAGAATTCTTACCCGCTTGTACAGTCCATTACCGTCCGAACGCGTAAAAACTCTGTCATCTTCCTCAAGAGAAAGATGCACAATCCTTCTTTCGTATGGATTCATGTATTCAAGAGCGATCGACCTTCTGGTTCGAGCTACTTTATCAGCAATATTCCGGGCAAGCTTTGAAAGTCTGCGCTGGCGTTTTTCCCTGTAATTAGCAATATCAAGCATAATCCTTTTGCCGTCGCGCGATTTTGGATCGATCATAAGATTCACAATAAACTGCAGAGCATCAATTGTTCTACCCTGTTTACCGATTAAAATTCCGGAGTCTTCGGCAGAAATATCAACAAGTATATTTCCGTCTGATTCTCCAACATTTTCGACGTCCGCAGTCATTCCCATTTTTTGAATGAGAGTAAGCACAACACCCTTAATAACTGTTTCAATAGGAATCTTTCCGCTTTCCACACAGGCTCGGACAACTACAGGTTTTCTGGAAACCATTCCCAGAATTCCTTTTGAATTGTTTGCACTTTTAAAAGTAACTTGATTTTCATTTAGCCCCAGAACATCCAGAGCTTTCCTTTCAGCTTCCGCCTTATTTTTACCTTCAGCTTCGTATATATAATC
>JAOUOA010000259.1 GCA_029880625.1 Spirochaetia bacterium | reverse complement strand
GAATGAGTTCATGCTTTCGCTTCTTGCAAGGATCCTTTTCCAGTATCATCTTTTGATAAGCGGTCTGATGCAAACTGCCATACAATTGACAGGATATTCTGCACAGTCCAGTATAGCGTAACACCGCTCGGCATACTCCAGAAAAAGAAAATCATAATAACAGGCATAAAATACATAATTGTTTTCTGCTGCGGATCTGTTACGACTGTTGTAAACATCTGCTGCATAATCTGTGAAACAACCATAATCAAAGGAAGAATGTTAATATGAAAATTATGAATAAAAAAGAGATCCTTTATTATATACACAGTATCAGGGAGAGAAAGATCATCCATCCAAAAAATAAATGGGCTTCTCCAAAGTTCGATTGAGTCAGAAAAGGCGCTGTATAGCGCAATAAAGACAGGCAGCTGAATCAGAATAGGAAAACAGCCTTTTGCCGGATTTACATTATGTTTTTTGTAGAGAAGCATAATCTGTTTTTGCTTTTCTGTCGGATTTTCTTTAAAACGTTCGTTGATGCTTTCAATTTCAGGCTTAAGTGCAGACATTTTTTTCATGCTTTTTGCCTGCATTTGATTAAGCGGCCACGTCACAAGCTTCAGTGTGGTTGCGATAAGAATAATTACCCAACCGTAGTTCCCGATAACACTGTAAAGAACCCTCATGAGCCAAACAACCCCGTCTTTAATGCCGGAAAATACTGTAAAAAAGTCATTGGAATAAATAATACTTCGTGTCTCTTCATCGGGTTCATCCAGACCGAATTCAGACTTAACAAGAGAAGCATTTCTGAAGGTATGGCTTTCATCTCTTCTAACGCCAACATACACCATATTATCAATCAGTATCAAGTCACTTCGTCTCTGTGTATTGCGCACTTTTTCATAAAAAGGCATATTTTCGCCGGTCTTTTGAATCGGCAGAGCTTCCGGATTGCGTTTGTCAAGATGAATATTGCTGAAATAAACGCTCTGGGATTTTTTTCCCGTTGGATCTTCTTCATTAACAACGATAATACCATCTGGAGTTGAAAGAGTTCCTGCTGAATGTCCCAGAAATTTATTATAGGAAAAAAAGTATTTGCTTGTGGATCCTGCAGACTTAAGCGTATTGGGCGAATTCATAAGCGCATGGTAATGCTCATTTCCTTTTTCGCCGCCGCAGAAAGAGGTTCCGCAGCTCATGGGATTGCTTCCGCCTTTTACAGCCGGAACAGTTGTCATACTGTCTGCATATTCATAAAATCTTGTAAATCTGGCAAAACTGTACGTATCATCCTGATCAGGCGAAGGCCCCATATCTCCCATGGATTTAAAAAAGATATCGCCGTTCCATTTAAATTCACGGTTTTCAAGATTTCGCAAAAGAGTCATTTGATGAAAATAATACTCATTGGGAAGAAATCGGTAGATCTTCTGAACTTCCATTCTGTATCCGTTTAGCATGACTGGCAAAGAAAAACGGATTTCCTGGATTCCTGTTGCTTCATCGATAACAGGTCCAGTTTTTCTATATCCTGCCTGATTCAGAGGAGGATTTCCAATTTGAATAATATCCTGAGAAATGCTTCTTCTGTAATAAAGATGGGGCTGAAAATCCATACCATTTCCTCTGGTTACTTCCAGAGCTTTATTTTCACTCCCAATGGGATCATCTTTTTCCCTGGTTACAGATTCAGGAATTTTCAAAGCGTCATTGCTAATTAAATAAAACTTGTCAATTCTTCCTCCGCCAGATCCCAATACAGCGACAAAGTTTTTTGTTTTTATAATATCCTGACCGTTTCCGCCTTTTTGAAAAACAAAATCTTTCAATCCGGAAGATTCAGCGCTTGTTTCCTGAGATGGGGTTTGCTGTGCAGGAGTCTCCTTTTCTTCTTCACCGGGAGCTAAAATCCTCATTAAAAAAAAGACTGAAGCTCCCATCAATATGAGCGGTAGAAAAGAAGATATCGAAGATGAAGGTTTTTCTTTTTTTTGATCGTTACTCATATTCATTATTTCCCGTGTGTATGTGTGGCATGGATTCTTTGATTATCATCCGGTATAACCGGATCAAAATAACCTTCTGAGAAAGGATTGCATCTGATGATTCTGAAAGATGATTTATAAAATGCTTTAAAAAAAGAAAATGTCTGAAAACATTCTATTGCATATTGAGAACAGGATGGATAAAACCTGCACCTGCCTGGAAGAATTTTAGACAGAGTATTTTGGTATATTTTAATCAGAAATATTGCCAGTGTATTCATCTATCACTTCCGCTTTTTAATAAATCAGCATTTTCCAGAAGTTTTTTTAAAGACATAACCCGTTTTTCATAACCTTGGTTTTCAAATTCACAGCCAGGAAGAAGAGCCAGACATGGATTTCCTTTTAGAAAATCAATGAGAGGATCCATTGCTTCCCTTGTAATTCGCTTCAATCGGTTTCTCCGAACAGCATTTCCTGATTTCCGGGATACACAAACAGCTATTTCAGGCTGCGGTTCTGAGTTTTCCTCGCTTACAAGAAGCCGAACCCCCTTTACAGAATAACTCCTGTTTCTTGAAAAAAGAATCTGAAAAGCAGATCTTTTTTTTAAGATAAATGGGTTGATCTTTCCTGTTCCCAGAATTACTTCCTGAAAATGCTGTCAGATACAGTAAGCTTATGACGGCCTCTGGCGCGTCTTCTGGCAAGAACCTTCCTTCCATTCTTGGTGGACATTCTGGCTCTAAATCCATGAGTTCTGAGTTTTTTTAATTTACTGGGTTGAAACGTCCGTTTCATAATTCACCTGCAGGTTTAATGATTTAATAATTGCATCTCTTTAAAATATATCTGTAAAAGAACCATTTTTAAAAGAGATTTACTGAGGTCAAATCGATTTTAGGGATTCATTATTGAAGAATTTCTGTATATGTTTTTTAAAAACTGCAATTTTACTTAAATTTTTTACAATTTTTTCTGCACCGAACTGTTTGAACAGAAGGATTTATTTTATTTTCATATTGAAAAATTTTTACTTGATGAAATCCATCCATCGAATCCCAATCGTATTCTGCAGAACAGCAGTGGGGAGATCTATCTTGGAAGACGTATGGAAAACAGCTCTTAAAGAATTAAAAAACGAACTTCCTGAAGATTTTTTTAATCCTTTTATTAAGCCTCTTAAACCCATTGCTCCCAAAGAAAACAGCAGCACATTTATTCTCGGTGTAGAAGATAAGAAAATTATTTCGCATTTAAATGAAAACTATAAAAAACCCATACAAACAAAGTTAAAAAGCTTGATGGGCAGAGAGGTGACTGTTGATTTTCAGGAACTGCCAGATGAAGATACAGAACTTGAGATTACGGATCAAAACAAACTCTACGGAGAATTTTCTTTTGATAATTTTATAATATCACCTACAAATGAAATGGCTTTAATTGCCTGCAAATCCCTTCTGGAAAAAAAGAAACCTTCCCATCTGCTTTTTCTTTCAGGAAAAACTGGAACTGGCAAAACACATCTAATTAAGTCAACAGCAGGTGAATTGTTCTGTCAGAATCATCAGATTAAAATCTATTACTCAAACTCTGTTGAATTTAAAGAGCACTATTTAAATTCACTTGCACAGAAGAAAACCATCCAGCTGAAAGATTATTTAAAAAATTTTGATGTACTGATTCTTGAAGATATTCAACTCCTCGGTAAATATTCTGAATCCACACAGGAAGAGTTTTTTTATTTATTTAATCATTTTTTCGAAAATGGCAAAACAATTATACTCAGTTCAGATCGTTCAATTTCAGAAGTCCGAATTTCAGATCGCTTAAAAAGCAGGTTCTTATCAGGGCTTACTGCAGAAATTCAACCGCCGGATTTCAATTTAAAATGCAATATTATTAAAAAGAAAAATATTGATCTAAACCTTGATCTTTCGGAAAAAATGGTTCAATACCTTGCAAATAGTATCTCGGAAAACATCCGCATACTTGAATCTGCTCTGAAGATGCTCTCTTTTCTAAAAAACAAACATATAGACATTAATCATCAGCCCACTGTCCAAACTCATTTAAAAAGTTTATTAAAACCAGGAGAGTTAATACCTATTGATGAAATTGTAGATCTTGTTTGCAGAACATATAGTGTATCCAAACAGGACTTACTTGGCAAATCACGAAAAGCTGAAATTGCGCTTCCCCGGCACCTTGCAATGTTTCTGGCGCTCAAGTTAAGCGGTTATAATAAATCATCCATAGCACGGTATTTTCAAAAAAGTGATCACACCATTGTCATTAATGCTGAAAAGAAAATTAAAAGACTGTCAGAAAAGGATTCCGGGTTCTACAGTCAGATCGAAGATTGCATGGAAAAACTATGGAAAAACCGTGTGTAAAATTTAATTTTACAGGAATATAAATGCCATTATGCAACCAAAAAATTTACTGACCGCTTCCGGGCTAAATAAAAGATTGTAACCTCGTGGTGATCGTGTGAGTTTTTATCTAAGTGATCCATTGATAAACTTAAATCCTGAATGAATTAAGCTGTTTACTCACTTTTCCACAGATACAATAGAAATAAAAAAAACACAAATATTTTAAATAAGGTAAGAGATGAAATTTAAAGTTGATAAAGGAACTTTACAAAAAGCAGTTTCAACTGTAGAAGGAATTATCCCTGCAAGAGACATACGTTCAGTTATTTCTAATATTCTTTTAGAAGCTGAAGGGGATAAAATTGTAATTACGGCAACTGACCTTGAAATGGGAATTAAAACATCCATTCCTGCAGATATTTCTGAAAAAGGTGTAATTACAATCCCTGCTAAAAAATTAAGTCAGGTGATTCGTGAATACAACTGTGCAGAAATTAATATTTTCAGTGATGATGAAAATAAAATAACAATTCAGGATGCTTCAGGAGAAACCAGGGCGGCAAAAACAACAATCATGGGATCTCCCAGCGATGATTATCCAGTCATACCAACTCTTTCAGACAGTAAGTATCTAAATTTCCCTCCTGCTGTTACAATGGAAATGATACGTAAAACTTCATATTCTGTGGCTGAAGAAGATTCAAGATATGTGTTTAATGGACTTTATATCATCAATACTGGAAATAAAGTTAC
>JAOUOA010000327.1 GCA_029880625.1 Spirochaetia bacterium | reverse complement strand
TACAGGAATCGTCTGGGCTCTCTGGCACTACCCGCTGATTTTATCTACAGAGTATACGAACATACCCATGCAGATTTTTTTGCCTCTTTTTACTGCAGGAATTGTCATATCAGCATTTGTTTATGGCCAGATTCGTAAATTTACGCAGTCAGTATGGCCCGCTGTGATCATGCATGGAGTGGCGAATACTGTTGCGTTTTCTATAATTGACAATCAATTATTTTCCTTTGACAATAAAATTCTTTTCTATATTTCTCCGGAAAGCGCAACAACAATAGGACTCTGGATACTTTTAAGCTTTTTATTATTCCAGTACGGGAAAAAAAGGACGAATGGATCTGTATAGATTATGAATTGAAATTGCATATTTTTTACGCCCACAGGCATTGCATGCAGGAAATGTTTGAAATAATGCATTTACTTAAATGATTCATCGACAATTCAGGAGGCGAACCATGAACAGGAAAAAAATACCCTTTTTTATCAAACTTCCTTACTGGCTGGGAATTGGCGCTGATGCATTTTGGTCTTTCGCATTGCTGATCCCCTCGGTTTATGGAGCCCTGATAGGCGATCCTGGTTTTAACCCTGATCTCCGATATCGGCTGATCATGGCTGTGGGAGGAGTATTGATGGCCGGCTGGACAATTCTTCTTATCTGGGCGCTCAGAGATCCCATTGAAAGAAGATTCATAATACTCTTAACGGCATTCCCTGTTGTTTTTGGTTTATTTGTTGTCAGCCTTATTTCCTTTATCGCAGGAAATACAGGTAATATATGGATTGTTGTCAAAACAGCGATTCTGTTTTTACTGATGGGTTATAGTTATTATGCAGCGGGAAAGTTTTCCGAAAAGGGAGATGCAAATGAAAGCGGCAATTTATAAAAGATACGGACCGCCTGAAGTTTTTCAGTTAGCGGATATTGAGAAACCGAAACCAAAAAATAATGAAATCCTCGTTAAAATATATGCAAGTACTGTATCAGCCGGTGCATTACTTGCCCGCGCAGGCAGGCATCCGAATTCCAGATTCTTTACACTTGCGATTCGATTGATATTTGGTCTGACAAAACCCAGGAATCCTATCCTGGGTTTTGAATTTTCCGGCGAAGTTGAATCAGCCGGCAAAGATACAAAAGAATTTAAAAAGGGTGATAAAATTTACGGAACCACGACCGGCATGCATTCCGGAGCTTACGCGGAATATATATGTCTGCCGGGAAATCGAAAACAGGGAGTGATTGCATCCAAACCTGAAAATCTCTCCGATGAAGATGCAGCTGCCGTTCCCATCGGCGGAATGACTGCTCTGGATCTGCTTAACAAAGCAAATATTGAGAAAGGACAGAACGTACTTATCTACGGGGCCTCAGGCAGCGTGGGCACTTTTGCAGTACAATTAGCCAAACATCATTTTGGAGCCGAAGTAACCGGTGTATGCAGCGCTTCAAATCTAAATCTGGTACAATCTCTCGGGGCAGATTTTGTTATCGATTATACAGAAGAAAACTTCACACAGAACGGCAGAACCTATGATGTTGTTTTTGATGCAGTCGGTAAAATATCATCTTCGTATGCTAAAAATTCCCTGGGAAAAAACGGAAAATTTATAACCGTAAAATCCCCTACGAAAGAAAAATACGAATACCTGATTCTTCTCAAAGAACTCATTGAAAAAGATAAAATAAAACCTGTCATCGAAAAACGATATCCGCTCAGTCAAATTGTTGAGGCGCACAGGTATTGTGATCAGGGCCATAAGCAAGGAAATGTAATTATCACAATGGATATTTAAAGTTGACCGGATTTTATAATGTAAATGAATCTATTTATATGATTTTTCTCATTGTTTTTAGAAAACCCATCAGGGAGGAAATATGAAAAAGTTTTTAATTGCGTCTGGTGTTGTCACAGGCATTTTATTTCTTGCAGGTTCTATATTTTATACCAGGACCAGGTATGAAACCGGAAAAATGTCTCCAATAAAAACCCAGTTGGCTGCTGAAGGAGTGTATGCAATACAGGACGATTATACCAATATGTATTTAATCAAAAGCGGGACAAAATATATAGCGATTGATACTGGTGAAAATTCTGAACAAATCAAACAGGAGCTGGACAGATTAAAAATTGAAAAGCGAAGTGTCGTTGCGGTATTTTTAACACATACCGACCCGGACCATATTGGCGGACTTGACTTATTTCCTGATGCCGCAGTTTATCTTTCAAAAGCTGAAGAGCAAATGATTAATGGACAAACTGCTCGTTTCTTAATCATGAAGAACAGAATGGATCGTAAATATAAATTATTTGACGATGGTCAACAGATCACTTTAGAAGGGATTGATGTTAAAGGAATTTTAACACCAGGCCATACTCCAGGATCAATGTCTTACCTGATAAATAATACATTTTTATTTACAGGCGATACTCTGAGTCTGAAAAACGGCAAGGTCCATCAGTTTAATGAAATCTTTAATATGGATTCCAAAACTCAACAAATTTCTCTAGCTAAACTTGCAGATTTACAGGATGTGAAATTTATTTTTACAGCGCACCACGGATTTACAGATGATTTTCAAAATGCATTTACCGACTGGAAAAATTAATCATCAGATTCTGAGTAAAGCAGTCATTGAAGAATTACAATATCAATACCCGGCAATCTCCACCATTTATTTGTCCCTGGCATATAAGCGAAAACCGCTGCTCTGGCCTTTATAAACTTACTCCATGCAATGATCTCCGTAAAATGCAGGAAACTTCTGCTGCAGCTCTACTGCGCCTTTATTATCATCTCGCGTTTTGCCTGCCTGGATACATCTTATTGCATTAAGTATGTTCTATATCTCAATAGATGTATTTTCAAATCCTTTCTAAACTGGAGAAAACTTATTAAGTATAAAGGAATCCTCCCGCATAAAATATATAATTCAGCAGATTTCTGCTATTATGATAAATTACATACAAAATTTCTTCATTAATTCATTGACCTGATTCAGGAAAAATGTTAAATTTTAATCATACATTCAGGAGAATTTCAATGTTGTTAAATCGTAAAAGCTTTTTCATGAAATTTGCAAAGACTGTATTCGGGATTCTTGTGATTATCGTATTTGCAGTGGCGGTTCTTACAGTCGTGGAACTTTCCAGTATGTATCGAACCCACCACATGGATGAAATTTCCTTTGATCCATCGCCCCCTGATCACTGGCCTTCGCCAAATTGGACCCCATCCTCTCCCGAAGAGCAGGGCATGGATTCACAAAAACTGATCGAAATGGTTGAGCGCTACCGGCAGGAACATGCGCAGAACAACGAAATATTTATAGATTCAATCTCTGTATTCAGAAATGGATATCTGGTTGCAGATGTTTATTTTAACCCACTTTTTCCTCAGGATACCGAGCATATTATTAATTCATGCACAAAAAGCATTATGTCGGTTTTAATTGGAATCGCAATTGATCGCGGCTTTATCAAAAATGTTGATGTCCCGGTTTATCAACTGTTAAACTGCCCGTCATGCCGCTTTACGGACAAGCGGGGCGACGCCCTGACCCTGAAACACCTGTTAACCATGCAGACCGGGCTGAAAAGCAGAGACTCTTACCTTTACATGTGGGAAGGACTTTTTCAGATGCAGACCTCTGATGACTGGGTCGGGTATATCCTGGACCGCCCTTTTGAAGCGGATCCCGGTAGCCGTTTTGAATACAGCAATATGGCATCCTTTCTTCTTTCTGCTGTCATAACCAGATCAACCGGGATGGATACGCTCTCTTTTGCCAAAAAATATCTATTTGAGCCGCTTGGTATCCGTTCTGTAACATGGGTGAAAAGTCCGCAGGGTATCTATCAGGGATTTGCCAGAATGTGGCTGAAGCCTCACGACATGGGCAAGATAGGTCAGCTCTATTTGCAGAAAGGGGTATGGAAAGATCGACGTATTGTCTCTCAAAACTGGGTGGAAGAATCTATCATGGCGCACAGTTTTCCAGAACAATACAGGTTTTTTTATGATGAAAGCGGAAGCATTGATTTTGGTAAAAGCGGCTCTGTCTGGACAATGACAAATCTTGCCCGTCCTCTTTCTGATGGATATGGATATCAGTGGTGGCTCGATGAATCGGGGATTATTGCCGCGATAGGTGTCGGGGGGCAGTTTATCATTGTCATTCCTGAAAAAAATATGGTAGTTGCTGTAACCAGCAAGCTGAAGGGAGAGCATACATTTTTTCCTGTGAAGTTGCTGAAGGAATATATTATTC
>JAOUOA010000325.1 GCA_029880625.1 Spirochaetia bacterium | reverse complement strand
CCCTCATGCTTTCAATACTGCTGCCTTCGCCGCATCCGATTATCAATACTGACAGCAATACTACTGAAATGACTGCGGTAAGATATTTATAAACATTTCCTGTTTTCATGGTTATGCCTTTTCAATATTTACCGCGCATTTTTTATAGTCCGGCTGCTTGGACATGGGACAGTGAGCATCCAGTGTAAGCATATTGATGATCTTACTTTCATCAAAAAAGGGAACAAATACGGAACCTTCCGGCGGTATTCCTCTTTTTTTAATATGGGCTTTAAGTTCAATGCTTCCTCTGCTGTTGCTCACTTTCACCATTGTGCCGTTTGATATGCCCAGCTTCTTAGCATCATTCGGATTCAGCTCAACGTATGCGCCGGGCATCGCTTTATGCAGCTGTGCCACCCGCCGTGTCATTGAGCCTGTATGCCAGTGTTCGATCACACGGCCAGTGCAGAGCCAGTACGGATATTTTTTATCCGGCGATTCAGGAGGAGGTTGATAGGGGCGTATCCAGATAATCGCTCTGTTGCCTATTTTCTTGTTGCCGTAAAAGGAATATCCCTGGCCTTTTTTTACATATGGATCGTAGCCTTCACGATAACGCCACAGTGTTTCTTTTCCGTTTACTACAGGCCATCGCATTCCGCGTTCCTGTTTCAACTGAGAATATTCAGCGACATCCTTGCCGACTCCCAAAGTAAATTTTCTGTATTCTGTATAAAGTCCTTCAGCCTGCTCCTCTTCCGTTTTCCAGGGGAATAGCTTTTCAAATCCCATTCGTTTCGCAACTTCAATCAGCTGCCAGGAGTCCGGCTTACATTCGCCGGGAGGGTTAACCAGTTTGTTCCACTGCTGTGTCCTTCTTTCGCTGTTTCCAAAACAGGCTTCTCTTTCAATCCACATTGCAGAAGGAAGAATGACATCTGCGATTTCTGTTGTGGGCGTTGGATAAACATCTGAAACAACTATAAACGGCTTGCTTTTTTCAATCCCTGATGTATATTTATTCATGTCTGGAAGAGTCACCATTGGATTGGTTACCTGAATCCAAATATTTTTAATCTTTCCCGCTTTCAACTTTCGGAACATTGCAATCGTATGCGCGCTAGGTTTAGGAGGGATCGTGCCGGGCTCAATTCCCCAGATCCTTTCCGCAAAAGCTCTGTGTTCAGGGTTTTTAACGACACGGCCTCCCGGAAGACCATGGGTAAGCGTTCCCACTTCGCGAACCGTGCCGCATGCAGACGGCTGTCCTGTAAGAGAAAACGGGCCATTGCCCGGTTCTGAAATTTTACCGGTAAGAAGATGGATATTATAGATCAGGTTGTTCATCCATGTTCCCCGGGTATGCTGGTTAACTCCCATGCACCAGAGGCTCATGATTTTCCTGGATGGATCGGAAAAAAGTTGACCCAGTTTTCGAATTTTCGCCGCTGGAACGCCGCTTACTTTTTCCACATACTCAGGAGTATAAGTTTTTAGAAAATTTTTATATTCTTCAAAACTGATATCCCTTGCTTTGATTTCAGGAACAGCCTGTCCTTCCAGTCCAAATCCAATATTTTCTGTGGCAGCCTTAAATGTGACATGTCTTCCTACAAATGCTTCATTTACCTTTCCGTTAAATACAATTTCATGTGCAATGCCGTTTGCGATTGCCAGATCGGAATGCGGAATAAACTCCATATAAATATCAGCAACTTCAGTGGTTCTTGTTCTGCGTGTACCAATATCCACAATCGTAACAAGAGGATTCTGCCGTTTTCGCTCCGTCATCCTTGAAAAGAGAACAGGATGCATTTCCGCCATATTGTTCCCCCATGTGATAAAGACATCGGCATTCTCAAAATCGTCATAACAGCCCATGGGTTCATCTTTACCAAAAGATGTTACAAAACCGACAACAGCGCTTGCCATACAGAGTCTCGCATTGGCCTCTACATTGTTTGTGCCAATGCCTCCCTTGAAAAATTTAGTGGCGGCATATCCGTCCTGTATGGTCCACTGCCCGGATCCGTAAACAGCGACTGAATCCGGACCGTGGGTTTTTATGGATTCGCTGTATTTATCCGCAATTAATTTAAGTGCTTCATCCCAGCTGCTTTCCGTCATTTTGCCGTTTTTGCGTATGAGAGGTTTGGTCAACCTGTCTTTACCGTACAGAATAGCCGGCAAATGATATCCTTTTACGCATAAAAGGCCCTTATTGACCTGGTTTTCTTTATCGCCGACAACAGCCACAGCTTTGCCGTTTTTTACACCAACCATAACTCCGCAACCTGTACCGCAGAACCGGCAGGGCGCCTTGCCCCAGGTGATGCTTGAATCGGAAAGAATTTTTTCAGTATTTGTACCGCTGCAGTTTTCAAACAGGGCCGGTCCGGCAACGGCAAGGGCATATGCGCTGGCCATTTTTTTTATAAAACTTTTACGGCTTAATTTATTTTCATTTTTTTCAGTATTATTCATTATGATCTCCTCCGGCCAGGCTGTCCTCCATGTTTGTAAATACAACATTGGCTGATATCACATGCGGTATTTCAACAAGTTTGCCGGTTAAATAACGGTCTTCTTCAATTGTTGCAGTATCCGTAACAACGATAAACGCTCTGGACCCGCTTTCCGTAATTTCAGCGCCCTTGAGGCCGGCAATCTCTGCAGTAACCTCTTCGCGATAATCAGGAACAAACTCTACTATAAGCGATGATACTGGCATGATCTCTCCTTACTGGGCGTATCTTTTCTTAAACTCTTCCGCCTGTTTTTTTCTTGCAGCCTTTTCGCCTTCGCTCATTTTACCAAGATACCATCTGTGCATTTCGCTGTTAAGCACTTCATTCATGGCAGCCTCCAGCGCAAAAGCATCGGCAGCTTTCTGGCCCCCCAACCTTTTATTATGCGCAATAACTTCTTTCAGCTCGGGAATAAATTCCGCATAGAATCTTTCTGCAACTTCAAACATCCCATGCCACTGAGTATAATCCGGACCCATCATTGCCGCGCCATGCCGCGCACGCCGTCCTTCATGGTGCCAGAGATAAAAATAGGTAAATTCAATTTTATCATCGAACGTCACATTTGATGTGATTAAATTTTTGGATCTTGCCATTTTATAAAGGTTTGTTGCCGGAATTCCAAACTTATTGTTATAGAGGTTAATGAGATTGTCATACTGTATGTACCAGTTTGCCACCCATTCGCTTCCATGGCAGCTCTGGCAGACATTCTGCATATCCTTTCGCCTCTCTTCCCAGGGCTTTACTTCAAGTCCTTTCTTTTTGGCGGCCTCATCAATTTTTTCCGAAACCGGCGGCCTGAGTGTCCAGGAAATTCTAGCGCCCACATCGTGAGTTGACTCCAGATCGCGTGTGGCTCCCATATGGCATGTGGAACAGGTTGGACCCTGTTCAAAGTGAACGCCGGGAATCCATTCTTTTTCACTCATCATTGCAGTAAGACGATCGCGGTTTGCTTCAAATGCAATTCCGTGTTTTGATTCCTGATAAATTTCCAGCTGAGGATGATCGGGACCAAGGTGGCACCTTCCACAGTTTTCAGGCTGTCTTGCCTGTACTTTTGAAAAATTATGCCTCTGATGACAGGCAGAGCAGGAACCCTTGCTTCCGTCAGGATTGATTCTTCCCATCCCCGTATTGGGCCATGTTTCAGGATCCAGCTTGCCGTTTTCCAGAACTTTAACAACAGATCCGTGACATTGCATACATCCGGAAACTGCAGCGGGTGAGGTAATCAGTTTTTTTCCATGTGGATCAAATGTGGTATGACCCTCCACTACTTCAGCAAGGATGTTATCCAGACTTCCAAGAATTTTTCCCGCATCGGCATGATGGCTTTCTTGAAATTCCACTCCTTCTTTCGAATGACAGCTGGAACAGTCTTTGGGTGAAACTATTGTGGCAATAAAATCACCTTCATGTTCAAATGCATCCGGCTCGCCCTTTTTAGCTCCGTGGCAATCCAAACATCCAATTCCAGATTGTGAGTGCTGACTTTCTTTCCACTGTAAAACAATACCGGGACTTTTTTCTGAATGACACGATACGCATCCTTCGTTTTTAGAAGTAACAATCGCATCGGGATAACTTACAAATTTCTTTCTGGCGCCTTCGACCCAGGCTACGATGAGAAGAGAAAACAAAAAGAGCGTGGAAATAAATGCAATGACCAGCTTCTTTGTGTTCAGGTTCATTTCCTTGCCGATCGTCATTGATTCGAGAAAATCCTGCCATATTTTCATAAAGAAATCTTTAACTTTTG
>JAOUOA010000326.1 GCA_029880625.1 Spirochaetia bacterium | reverse complement strand
ACAATACGATTTGGAAGTGAGAATGGAAAGCCGGAAGAAATTAAAGAAACTGAAAGTCCAGGAGTCGCAGATATGACAATGAACGGTGATCCAAATATGCCCTCTACAGGCATTCAGGGAGTCCAATTTCCTCAGATGAATGTTTCAAATCTTGGCGCTCAGAGCCCCAATATGAACCTGCTCATGGATGTTCAGATGAATCTGACCGTGGAGCTGGGAAGAACTAAAATGTATATCAAAGAAATCCTGAGTCTCGGTGAAGGTTCTATTATTGAGCTTGATAAACTTGCCGGCGAACCGGTTGATCTTCTTGTAAACGGGAAACTGATTGCAAAAGGCGAAGTTGTGGTGATTGATGAAAATTTCGGTGTGCGCGTTACTGATATTGTAAGCCCGATTGAAAGACTGAAAGCTCAGAAAAAAGAATAATCAGATTCATTCTTTAGGTCCAACTCCAATGAAGATTAAATAAAACTGCGAATCATCTGTTTTAAAAAATCTATTCATGCATTGAAACGATTTAAGTAAAAATGATTTTCCCCTGTGCTCGTCAATGTCTGTTTTCCGGACATTGTTTTTTCCCGTAAGTGTTTCCTGATGTTTTCTGTTTGAAAATTATTCTGGTTGACAGAATAGAACAATCCATCTGAAAATATTTTATATTTAAATACAGACAGTTTCTGTTTCCTGGTTTTTTTCAAAAATCCAGTTTTGTATAAAAATATGAAATTTTGCATCAGGAGCTTCTCTTATGAAAAAGTCGAATCTGAAATTCAAAAGATCATTTTCTCTAATCTTGATTCCTGCATTCTTTGTTTTTTCAGGATTTTTGATTTTACCATCCTCACTTTCAGCAAAGATACAGAAAAAAGAGATTACTTATAAATATAAAAACACATCTCTTAAAGGCTATATTTCCTATGATGATAAATTTGACGGGAAACGTCCCGGGATTCTCGTCGTTCACGAATGGTGGGGACACAATGATTATGCAAGAAAGCGGGCAGATATGCTTGCATCTCTCGGATACACTGCATTTGCTCTTGATATGTACGGCGACGGCAAGCAGGCTGAACATCCCGCAAAAGCCGGTGAATTTTCTTCTGCAGTGAAAAAAAATATTCCTGAAGCAAAGGGACGATTTCTTGCCGCAAGAGAAATTCTTTCAAAAGAGCCAACGGTAGATCCTGAAAAAATTGCAGCTATCGGCTATTGTTTTGGAGGAGGGATTGTCATCGAAATGGTTCGAAGCGGCGTCCCTTTGAAAGGAGCCGTAAGTTTTCACGGCAGCTTAACCACAGACCATCCTGCGAAAAAAAAATTAGAAACCAGTCTTCTCGTCTTAAATGGCGAAGCTGATCCTCTGGTAACAAAAGAGCATGTTGCTGCTTTTAAAAAAGAAATGGAAAATGCGGGAATTGACTATCGTTTTATCAGCTATCCTGGAGCTGTTCATTCTTTTACGGTTAAAGAAGCAACAGCAATTGGAAAAAAATACAATATTCCGTTAAAATACAACCGATCTGCGGATAAGAAGTCCTGGAAAGAAATGAAGGAATTTCTTAAAAGAATTTTTTAATCTGGCATTTTTTGTGTCGGTCCTGATAGGCTCTCAGGCACAGAAAAAAATCGTTTGAAAAAAAATCATACTGTTGTAAATTTGATCAAATAATGCGACATAATCCATATACAGGTACATTCTGGATCTTCCTCTTTTTTACAGTTTTGGTTTTACAGGCTGCTTCAGGATCGCTTTTTGCCCAGGCACCCGGTTATAAAGAAATTGGCGACTCATGGCTTGAAAAAATCCATGGGAAACCGGTTCCAGAGGATCAGAATTCAGAAACAACAAAAGAAAGTGGTTCTGTTTCTGAATCCGAAAAGAATAAAGCAACTGCCGAGATTCCTGAAGTCGATCAGTTCAGTCAGACTACCCCGCCAGAAGATGCTCCGTCTTTTACAGGAACCCTGCTTCGGTTTATATTCATGATGGGAATCATGATCGCTGTTCTCTATGTCATTTTACGTTATTTAAAAAGTAAAAGCGGCGGTCTTGCTTTTGGAGGAGGAGGGCCTGTAGAAGTAATTTCAAGCACTCCCCTGATGCAGGGAAAATCTCTTCAGATCATTGACATTGCAGGCAGACTTTATGCAGTCGGAATATCTGATCACGGAGTAAATTTAATTACTTCCATTGATGATGCGAGATCGGCTGATAAGATCAGGCTGTATCAGTCTCAAAAAAAAGAAACAGTGCCTGTCAATCTGCTTTCTGAACTGACTTCCATGATCAAAAAAACGGATTACCGTTTCTGGCATGGAGAGGGAAAAGAGAAGCCAGAGGCCGATTTTCAGGCTGTCTTGCAAAAAGAAGCACTCACTCATACAGGGGATTCCAATCCGGACTCTGAGGCAGGTAAGTCAATGGATGAATCAGAATCTGAACTTTCCATGCTTCTGTCCCGACAGAGAAGAAAAATTGCAGATTTAAAATCCAGAAAAACAGAACTTTAGCCGGATTTATAAATGAGTTTTCTCACCAGAAACCAAAGGGATGTTTTATTCCACTTCAGTGGCTCTTCCGGGAGAGGCATAATTCAGTTAAAAAAAATCAAAAGCCATACAAAAAAAACTTGTACAGATTGGGGCTTTCCTCCATTATGTGATTATGTCGCATTATAAGATGGCCAGAACAGCAACAATTCTTTCCGCCGTATTGTTCATTATGCCTGTTTTTACAACGGGGCTGTACTCTCAGGGATTTGAAATTCCTGCGATTGACGGACTGCGTGCCGCACGGGATGGTCAGGAAGCGTCTCTTTCTCTGATGCTGATTCTGATGCTGTCCGTTCTCAGTCTTGCACCCGCTCTGATTATGATGTTTACGTCATTTACGAAGGTTGTTATTGTTTTTGATTTTGTAAGAAGAGCGCTTTCGCTTCAAAATATGCCGCCCAATCAGGTTTTGTTTGGGCTCGCAGTTTTTGTAACGATTTTTATTATGGCTCCCACACTCAGAGAGTTTAATGAAACAGCACTTCAACCCTATGTGAATGGAAAAAATATGAGCACAACGGAATTTATGTCCAAAGGCATGCTTCCGTTTCGAAAGTTTATGATTCACCAGATTGGAAAGGATGGGGCCAAAGAGATCGGGCTTTTTATAACCCTTTCAGGAAAAAATCGCGAAGAGATTAAAAGTCTGGATGATATTGATTCTTATATTATCATACCCGCTTTCATGCTTTCTGAAATTAAAAAAGCTTTTATCATCGGAATTATTATATTTATACCTTTTATCGTGATCGATATTGTGGTGGCATCGACCCTCATGTCCATGGGGATGATCATGCTTCCGCCTGCGATGATATCGCTTCCCTTTAAGATTATATTATTCATACTTGTGGACGGCTGGCATCTGATCACATACAATGTGATGATGTCCTACGCATAGGGATGAGATGACTCTCATCTAAAACTTCCGTCTGAAAAACGGATTTCGCATGATGCCGTTAGCGGACATCAATAAAAATATTTCATGACAGAAATATTTAAGGAAGAAACAGAATATGCTCCTGGAAGCGGACATTATTAAGATGATGACAGAAGCGCTGCTCGTTACGGTGAAAGTTGCAGCTCCGATGCTTTTGATGAGTATGGTTGTGGGGCTTTTTATTTCTATCGTCCAGACCACAACATCCATTCAGGAGCAGACTCTGACCTTTGTGCCTAAACTTCTGGCAGTATTTATTGCTGTTGTTATTTTTTCTACGTATATCATTCATACGATCGTGGATTATACCCGAAATGTATTTCTTGTAATCAGGCAGTTTTAAGGTTCCGGGAAGCAGAGTGGAAGGATTTTCAACAGGGTCACAGTACTACATGCTCATTCTGGGGAGAATGTTCGGACTTTTTTTTACTGCGCCGGTTTTCTCCACTCAGATGGTTCCCTATCGTATCAGAATTGCACTTTCGCTAGCCATGGCCGCTATCCTTTATCCTGTTTCTGTAAACTATTTAGGCGAACTTCCTGAAGGGGCCATTCCTTTTGCTCTTGCTGTTTTTTCTCAGATTACAGTAGGCATCATTATTGGATTTATGATTATGATTGTTTTTTCGTCGTTTCAGATTGCAGGCGAAATTTTTTCTGTTCAGATGGGCATTTCGTTTTCTGAAGTTCTGGATCCTCAGTCTCAGGTCTCAGTGCCGATTCTCGGCACTTTGAAAAATATGATCGCAATTCTTGTTTTTCTCGGAGTCGATTTTTACATG
>JAOUOA010000323.1 GCA_029880625.1 Spirochaetia bacterium | reverse complement strand
ACAGGCAAAATTATTTACAAATGGGCAAAAAATCCGGATGTTTTGCCGAAAAGCGTTTTGTTTTCGGAAAAAATTGAAGCGTCTGAATTCCGAGACGGTTATGGTTATGCTGTTTTTATATCCGAAGATAAAAAATTCCGTTATGTGACAGCAGCATCGGATTCTGATAGAGAGTTTTATCTGTCCGGCTATAAAAAAATATTTATCGCTACAGTCAGTCTGGGTGTATTCGCCGGGCTTCTGGTTCCTTTTCTCTTTTCTCTGGCGCTGAATTCCCAGGTTCAAAAAATTGACGGGAAAGAAAAAAAATTCGTAATTACTGAATTTTATGATTTAAATCAAACCTTCCGCATCATGCAGGAAAGTCTCATGAATATAAAAAAAAGAAATTCGGGAATGCTTCGTTCCGGAATTTCTCTGATGGAAAAATATAGGCAGCAATAACTGCGGACGGCATATTATGAAATCACTTTTGTTTTCTTTTCGTTTCAGGCTCTGGGCCGGAGCAACTCTGATCAACGGAATTTTAATTCCTGCAATCATATTTTTTTCTTACATGCGGAACAGAGAGATCTTAATCGAAAGTATGGCTTCGCGGCTTGTCGATTCGGGCCGGATTTCTGTTTTGAGTTTTACGGTAAAAGAAAAAAATGCCTTTATCAATATTTCCAGGAAGCTTTCCGGATACAGAATTTCAGATGAAAAAATTTCAAAGATGCAGCCGGGAGAATTTTCGCCTTCTGTTCCCGAAAAAAAACTCAAAGAAATATACGGCGATCCTGATTTTGAACTGCTCATCAAAAGGCTGAGAAGAATTAAGCTGCAGGTTCTTAGACTGGAGAAAGAGAAAGATTTAATGATAGACCGCGAACCTGCTGGCGGCTATACGCTGGATCAGTACAAAGAAAAAAATATAAAAAGTTCCATCAGCTATATTTATCTGGCTGTTCCCTATGAAGACAGGCCTGATATTGTCCGCTACGTAGCAGATGCAGATTTTGAAGCAGATTCATCGGATGAAGGAAATCCGCCGGGAAATATTTATAAAACGAAGCAAAATTCATTTCTGAGCGCTTTAGAAGGCATCCCTGCAAGCGAAAGCAGTTTTATTTCTGACAGCTGGGGGCTCTGGCTCACTGCAGCTGTTCCCATAAGACATGAGGGCAGAGTCATTGGACTTCTGGGCATGGATTATGATGCAACAGGCGATACAAATAAAATCAAAGATCTGCTGTTTACCAGCTTGATTCTGGGAGCGGCTTTTCTTCCTTTTTCACTGATTCTTACGTACCTGCTTGCAAGCTGGCTTGCAAATCCCATCAAGAAGATTTCAGAAGCGGCGGGCAAGGTGCGAAAGAGGGACTTCAGCGCAGAAGTGTCATTAAAGCAAAAAGATGAAATTGGACAGCTTGGAGATACCTTTAACCAGATGGTGGTTTCCATACGAAATTATTCTACGGAACTTGAAGATTTAAACCAGGCATATTATAAATTTGTGCCGAAAGAATTTCTTGATCAGCTGGGCATTGACAGCATCGCACACATTTCCCTCGGCCATGAAGTTAAAAAAGATATGACGGTTCTCTTTTCTGATATTCGGTCGTTTACAACAATTTCGGAGTCTATGAAGCCGGAAGAAAATTTTCAATTTTTAAATTCCTATCTGAATACTGCGGCTCCCATTATACGAAAATATGAAGGCTTCATTGATAAATACATCGGCGATGCGATCATGGCGCTCTTTCCCCATGATCCCGGAAAGGCAATCCAGACAGGGATCGATATGATCCATTCCCTGATTGCACACAATGAAATCACTTCAAAAGAAGGATGGCCTCCTGTTCGTGTCGGCGTGGGAATCCATACAGGATCGCTTATGATGGGAACTATCGGTGAAGAAAAAAGGCTCCAGACGACAGTGATCGCAGATGCGGTAAACCTTGCCGCGAGGCTGGAAAGTCTTACAAAAAAACTTGGAGTTCACATTATTGTCAGCAGGAATACTCTGGATACTGCAGTTGGAAACCAGCCTGATAAATTTTATTCACGGTTTCTGGGATCTGTCCGTGTTAAAGGAAAAACAAAAGGTGTGGAAATTTATGAAATATTAAACTGCCATGACGTTTCTACTCTTGAGCAAAGGCTGAACTCCAAACCGGAATTTGAACATGCAGTAAAACTCCTTATGTCAGGAAAATTATCCGATGCGGAGCGTTTGTTTGAAAATATTATAAAAACCGATCCCTCTGACAAGGCTGCTGAATTCATGCTGAAACGAAGCCGAAAATAATTATTTCAGGAATTTTTCATTACACGGATTGATTCCTGTGAATGGTCTGCCATGCCATGGAGGGAAACATTGTTTTCCTTCATGATTTTAATTTTTTCAATGATAAATGAATTTATAACTTCTCCCGGTACAATCAAAGGGATTCCGGGAGGATAGAGCATGATGAACTCTGCGCATACTCTGCCTTCAGACTGACTGATTTCGCAGAGTTCGTATGTTTTGTAAAATGCTTCATGGGGAGGATAGGCAGATTCCGGAAAATTATTCTTCGGATTGAATAAAGAAAAGACCTGATTTCGCTTCTGAAATTCTGTCTCAGAGTCGATCTTTTTTAAGGCGTCCGTCAAACTTCGGATGTCATTTATGGAATTTCCTCCGGTGAGGATAAGAATATTATGCATGTGCGAAGACATTTCCACCTGAATTCCAAACTTTTTCCTGAGAAGATTTTCCAGAGAAAATCCGTTCATGTTTTCATTTTCATGAACCAGAACCGCTCTTGCCGGATCCTGAAAAACTGCATTTGACTTCATGATCCGTACGGTTCGGATTCCCTGCAGATTCTTTCTCAGAATTTTTGATAAAGACAGCGATCTGTTAATTCCCGCATAGCCGTCTTTTTCCAGATTGCTTCTTGCAAGATCAAGGCCTGCCATCAGAAGATAGGATGCGCTTGTCGACCGAAGTAGAAGATGGATATCATCAATCCAGTCAGAAATATAGGACGGAGCATGTTCTGAAATTAAAAGAAAAGCAGACTGGGTAAGCGAACCAGCTGTTTTATGGATGCTGACAACGCTTACATCTGCGCCGTTAGCGACAGCTCCGCCGGGATAAAAGGGATGAAAATAAAAATGGCTTCCATGGGATTCGTCAACCAGGAGAAGTTTTCCGTATTTTCTGCAGGCATCAGCTATAGAACGAATATTGCAGTTTTGACCGTAGTAATCCGGACTGATGATCATAACAGCTTTTGCATCGGGATTTTCCCGGATGGTTTGTTCCACTTCTTCAGGCGATACCGGTTCCAGCACGCCTTCGCTTGAGTTCAGGCCGGCCGGAAGGTAGGCTGGAAAAATGCCTCCGAGGACAAGCGCCGAAAATGCCGAACGATGGGAGTTTCTCTGCATGATCAGAGTATCGCCCGGGTTCAGGCTGGACAGCAGCATCGCATGGATTCCTCCGGTTGCTCCGTTGAGTTCAAAACATGCAGTACGGGCTCCAAAGAGCGATGCGGCAAGATTCTGAGCTTTCATGATTGCATCGGAAGGCCGGGAAAGATCATCCAGTCCGTCCATTGCGTTGAGGTCAAATTCCGCTCCTTTGCCGAAAATTTGCGAAAGATGCCAGTTCCATTTCCCTCCTTTATGGCCGGGGACATGAAAGGATACAACATTTTCGCTTTGATGCTTTTCCAGCGCCTGAATGACAGGCGTCTGAACAGGCCGGCCTTTTTTTTCTGCAAAAATCCCCATTAAACCCTGATAGCCCTGGTCCGGATGCTCGGCATTGCATGTTTGAATTTTTATTCCGACGAATCCAGATTTTTCGAGAATGGAATGAATCTTATTTTCATCGACAGGAAAGGCGGGAAAAAAACTGTTTCCTGCTCGGTAAGATTCTGCATTTTTAATCATTGTGAGAAGGATATTTCCATTCTGCGAAATCATGGAAAGAAGAGAGTGGATTGCATAAAGAAACTCATCCTCATTTTCTGTGATGGACTCTGCGCAGAAGCTTGATGAAAGTATGTCAAATCCATTTTTCGGAATGCTGTTATGCGGTATGGGCGGAAACTGAAATAAATTGCATTCTCCTATAAATTGAATTTTTGATTTTATTAAATTCCTGCGCTTTATAATTTCATTTTTATCAATGCTGCTTTTTTCGAGCTCTATTTTCAAGCTTTCTTCAATAAAAGTATCCCAGAAAGGATCTTCTGAATTGATCCACTCTTCAATTTTCGAACGGTTGCCGGATAAATACTCATAGAAAGAAA
>JAOUOA010000322.1 GCA_029880625.1 Spirochaetia bacterium | reverse complement strand
AAAAATACTGTAAATGAACATGATTCATCAACTAAAATGGAAAAGCTTTCAAGTCTAAAAAAATCAAAGACCAACGTTGAGAACTTGATTCAACACGGAATAGAGAAAAAAAATGGGGCTGCACAAAATATGCAGAATGATGGTTCTCAGTCAGGTATGGAATTTGGTCATTTTAGAAAAGATAACGGTATATCAAATATGTTTAGACTGGAAACTTCCAGCCGGCTTGAAGATGCAAAATCTCAGCAATCATTCAATGAACTTGTAGAAAAAGCACGGATGAATTTTGGATCAGACGGACGTTCATCAGCTAGCATTCGTATGAACCCGGCTCACTTTGGAAGGATGACGCTGAATATAGAAATGCAGAATAACCAACTGCAGGCTAAACTCCTGGTAGAATCTTCAGACGCCAAAAAGATGATAATGGATGAGATTGAGAACCTTCGGCAAGAGTTGCGCAATCATGGAATACAGGTAGAAAGTATCAGTGTTAAAGTTAAAGAACCAGCTCAAGTTTTTTCATCCAAAGAATTTGATGAAAATTCTGAATTTCAATCAGAAAACCCCGATGGTAACAACAGCTCTCAATATGAGGAAAGAAACAAAGAAAATAGTACAGGAATTGATAATCTGCAGTTTTTAGGTTTAGAAATTGAGCAGGAAATCGAAAATAACCTTGTAGAACAATCTTCTGTCGGGAACATAAATATAAGCATCTAAGGAGTTAAAATAATGCCATTATCAGCCGTAGACAATAATAAGAATATTAATGATTACCTAAAACAAGATCGAAGCGTCAACATCCAGCAGGAACTGACAAAAAACGAAAAGTTAAATGAGAGCGGCCTTCAGGATGTTGAGATAAGAAGCAGGCCCCATCAGCTCGGTAAAGATGATTTTTTAAAGCTTTTAGTAACTCAGTTAACACATCAGGATCCTACAGAACCGATGAAGGATCAGCAGTTTATTGCACAAATGGCTCAATTTTCATCACTTGAACAGATGCAAAATATTTCCGGTGGAATCAGCAAACTCTCCGATCGGCAATCTCTTGATCTAGTTGGAAAATATGTGGTGGGAACCGATCAAAATAACCAAACGGTAAGCGGTGTTGCTGAGGCTTTATACATTGAAGGAAACGGTGCTACTTATCTTAAGATAGGCGAAAATGCCGTTTCAGTTGATAACGTTAAGCTTGTTGGCAAACCCGAATCATTCAAAAAAGAGTTTGGTGGAACCAGCGACGAAAGTTCGATTCAACAGGCGCACCCTCTAGAAAATCTCGGCTCAACGCCAATAAATCCAGCAATTGATCCAGAATTAAATAAAACAGTTAAACCGGAAATAGACATCCAGAATAACAAAGAAATAGAAAAATCGACTACCGAAAAATCAAAAAAGGGCGCATTTTTCTTTGATGAAAACATAATAGATAGGGCCGGAAAACGGTATTCGGCATAAAATTAAAATTAACAACCAACAGGCGGTATACAAATTATGATGCGTTCTCTTTATTCAGGTGTTTCAGGATTAAAAAATCATCAAACACGTATGGACGTAATTGGAAATAACGTTTCAAACGTAAACACACACGGCTTTAAATATGAGCGAGTGATTTTTATGGACATGGTCAGCCAGGAAATATCTGGTGCAGCCGAACCCAAGGACAACATTGGAGGAATCAATCCCATGCAGGTAGGGCTTGGAATGATGATGGCTTCCATTGATAAAATTATGACCCAGGGAAGTCTTCAAACAACTGGAAAAAATACGGATGTCGCCGTATCTGGAGATGGATTTTTTATCATTCAGGATGGTTCGAAACAGTTTTATACCAGAGCTGGTCAGTTTAATATTGATAAGGATGGATTTTACGTGCATCCTGGAACCGGCCTCAGGGTACAGGGATGGAATTCACGCGAGGACGACAGCGGAAAGCAAACTATCAACTCATCTGCTGCTCTAGAAGATATACGTATACCGATCTATTCCAAAAAGCCAGCAAAGGCAACCTCTGAAGTTGTTTTTGAATCAAATTTGAATCAAGCAGTTCTCGCTGTCCCTCCAGATGCAACAGAAGAACAGATACAAAATTATATCAAAGGTGAAGGTGAAAACAAACGCGGACATTTTACGTCTATAAACGTTTTTGATGACCAGGGAAAAGAGAGAGAGATGCGTCTTGAACTCTGGAAAATTGATGACAACCGTTGGAGAGCAAGACTTAATATTGACGATTCGAGTAGTCTCAGCGTGAATGTTATGGGACCCGGCGGTCAGGATACAGCACTTGGTGGACAAAATAGTTTTGAACTGGGCTTTACATCTGACGGAAGAGTACAGTATGTCTCAGACGGAGTCGACACCTTAAATACCGGGAAACTGGACGTAAATGTAAGTTTTCGAATTCCGGGTAATCCAGCTGTTCAAACCATGCGATTAAATATGGGTGAGTCCGGTACAATGAAAGGGATTACCCAATACGCCTCTTCCTTCACAACTAGAGCAAAAGAACAAAACGGATATCCAATGGGTTATATGGAATCCTTTTCAATAGATAATACGGGAAATATTGTGGGAACTTACTCCAACGGGAAAAAGGATCCTATAGCCAGAATTGCAATGGCAGTATTTAATAATCCAGGTGGACTTACAAAAGAAGGTGAAACCAAATACAGCATTAGCATGAATTCAGGAAATCCGATCGTTGGAGATGCTGGAATTGGAGGGCGAGGTAAAATCAACGCGGGTCTTCTTGAGATGTCCAATGTGGACCTGTCTGATCAGTTTACTGATATGATAGTTACGCAGCGGGGGTTTCAGGCTAACTCCAGAACAATTACAACCAGCGATCAAATGTTACAGGAAGTACTCGGCCTAAAACGATAAAAGAGTTTTTCAAAATAAAACAGTAGATACATAGGTTAATTATTCCTTGACTAACATAAAACCTCCTCAAAATTGAGGAGGTTTTATTTCATTGGGTCTCGAGCCTCATCTAGCTGAATTTTTTTCATAATTTTAGCATACTCATCCGACTCCTTGCCATATTTAAGTTCAGCAAAGCGTCTCAAATTTTTATTTTTAAGTTCACGATACATTATTGCATGCTCGATATTATGATTATTTTTTGCAAAAGATTCCTGTTGTTTATACGCGGCCGAAAGTAATTTGAATGGCTCCGCTTTGGTTCGATTTTCCGATTTTAATTCAAGATACTCTTCAAGCAGCGGAATAATTACGGAAAGATTATTTAATCGATACTGAATTTTTATAAATTGTATATATATACTGGATTTTGTGTTGAGATAGTCCTCTGATTTTATAACACCTGGATTTTTTACTTTATCCAGTTTTTTAATTGCAAGAACCAGATCCGAAACAGCGTTCATCCTAGCTTTTCTGAGTATCGCAGCAGATTTTTGATTTTGGCTTTTCTCTTCTTCGGATTTTTTCCATGCGTACGGGTATTCAATTTTAGACCATTTTACTCTATTTTGGTTTATCTCATCATTTGCTTTCTTTATTATTTGAATAGAATTGTTGTAATGTTTTTTTGATTCTTTCAAATTCTCTAGAGAAGAATCACTGCCCAGGTTTTCAATCGAATCAAATTCAGGAAATAAATTGGTGATATCTTCATCTTCCCATTCACCTGGATAAAAATTCTTTTCGGTTACCCCAGAACTGCCAGATTCCTCACCAGTCTTATTACCAGTTTTTTCTGTTTTTTTTATGTTGGTCTCTAAATTTGGACTTGAATCACTGGCGTTCGATTCTCCTATTGCGAACTGAAACGGAATAAATACCGCACTAATGCAAATGGTCAATATTGTAAAAATGTTAAATTTCATTGTTTTTTCCTTTGATCAGAATGTATAATATCATTAAACAGCGTAATTAAATAAATGAACAGCAATCTATTTTATAAAAACGGGTCTTTAACCATGGATGGAGCAGACCTACTTGAAGTAGTACAAAAATTTGGTACACCTCTCTATCTCTATTCAGAAAAATCCATACAAAAATCCTACACTTCCTTCCAAAAAGGAATAGGTTCCAGAAGAGGGCTTGTATGTTTTTCGGTTAAGTCCAACTCAAATATTAACATACTGCGCCTGATTGCTGGACTTGGTGGAGGATTTGATATTGTTAGTGGGGGAGAACTTTACCGAACCAGTTTTACAGGGGTTGATTCTTCAAAGATTGTTTTTTCAGGGGTGGGGAAATCTGAACGTGAAATTGTAGAGGCTCTTGATGCGCAAATTTTATTGTTTATAGTGGAAT
>JAOUOA010000321.1 GCA_029880625.1 Spirochaetia bacterium | reverse complement strand
CCGCCCGTATTTGCACAGGCGCCGATGGCGATTAAAATGCCGCTTTCTCTGCGCACTTCCTGAATTCTCTCTTCGTCATGGGGCGTGGTAATAGAGCCTTCCACAAGCGAAACATCGTAGGGACCGGGAGATACGGCACGGGTTGCTTCCATGAAATTTGCTATGTGTACAGCATCTGCAATCAGAAGAAGTTCGTCTTCAAGATCGAGAAGGCTGAGCTGGCATCCGTCGCAGGAGGCGAATTTCCATACGGCAAGGCTCGGTTTACGTTTTACGGCCATATTAAATCTCCTTCAATCCGATGATACCGCTTACTTCCGGATAGGAAAAAACAGGTCCATCCTTGCAGATAAAAAACGCTCCGAACTGGCAGTGTCCGCAGTGTCCCACTGCGCATTTCATATTGCGTTCCATGGAAATGTAGATGTCTTCGGCCTTCATGCCGCGAGCCAGGAGAGCCTTGACTGAAAAATTCATCATGATTTCAGGGCCGCAGATCATTGCGCAGGCATTTTTTGGATCAAAATCTGTTCCCTGAATGAAATTGGGGATCACTCCTGCATGACCGTGCCAGCCTGGAACGGAACGGTCCACGGATAAAATCACATCAATATCAAAGCGCGCCAGCCAGTCATGAAGTTCTTTTTCAAAAAGAATGTCATCCGGAGTTCTGGTGCCGTATAATAATATGAGTTTGTTGTATTTATTCCGGTTTTCCATGACCTCATGGATAACGGGACGAAGAGGAGCCAGACCGATTCCGCCGGCGACCAGAACCACATCCCTGTCCCGGGCTCTTTCAACGGGCCAACCCCTGCCGAACGGGCCGCGAATGCCAATTTCATCACCTTCACGCAGCAGTGAGAGTTTATCTGTAACGCTTCCCACTTTACGGATGGTATGAATGATGCCTCCGTCTCCGTTTTTTCCGGAAAAAGAAATAGGAACTTCTCCCTGTCCGGGAAGATAGAGCATGTTGAACTGTCCTGGCTTAAAGGTCATACAGTCTTTTTCAGGATGAAGAAGCAGAGAAAAAATATCGTGAGTTTCTTTTGATTTTTTTCTTACCGTATAGGCTTCAGGAATCATAACATTCGGTTGTTTCATATGCGCAGTATCTCCCTTGAAGTTGCATAGATATCCATGAGCTGAAGCCTTGTGGACTGCAGTCTGTCGCGGATTAAAAGGGCAATATTTTTCATGATATTGTAACCGGCTTCATGGTTGGATTCGCAGAATTCCGCCAGTCTTTTTGCGTCAATTTTAATTACGGAAACATCATCCAGACATTTTGCATCGAAAATCCAGTGCGAGGGATAGGAAAGCCAGGAAAGGCCGAGAAGCTGTCCTTTAGTAAGAGATTCCAGTATGAGCGATCCTCTTACTGGTTCATGCATTTCAATGGATACACGTCCTTCTGTTATCAGGTAAATGCAGTCGGCAGTGTGTCCGGTTTCAAAAATAAAAGTGTCTTTTTTATAACTTTCCACAGACGAAAATTCTGATATGCTTTTAAGATCTTTTTCTGAAAGTTCAGTAAAAAGCAGATGCTTTTTTATTTCTTCGGTGATCTTCATTTTGACCTCTTCACAGACAGTTCAAACACCGCCTTTAGATTTAATAGCCGGGCATATTCAAAGACAGCTGAATCATCCAGACTCTGGTTTTTCAAAAGCTTCTGCGCTTTCTGTGATATCAATCCCTGCCGGACACCAGGTAATGCATCTTCCGCAGCCCACGCAGCCGGATGATCCAAACTGATCGAACCAGTTTGTCAATTTATGACTTAGCCACTGCCTGTAGCGGGACTTTATAGATCCTCTGATTTTTCCGCCGTGGATTTCTGTAAAATTTTCCCTGAAACAGGAATCCCATTTTCTGATTCTGAATCCGGTTTCGCCTGTTATGTCGGTGGTATCTTCAATATTGGAGCAGAAACAGGTAGGACAGACCAAGGTACAGTTTGTGCAACTCATGCATTTTTCCGAGATTTTATCGAAAATGACGGAGTTTATGTTTGCCTTTACGAGATCTTTTACTGCAGTTATATTAACTTTTCTTTTCTGTCTTTTTATAACTGAAGCAATTTCTTCATCGCATTTCTGTATTAAACCATCTGATGCGGCTGCAGGGGAAAGTTTTTCCAGAAATAATTTTCCCATTTCGCTTCCAGGTTTTGCTATGAGAACAGGGTTTTTTCCATCAGTGATTTCTGTAAGAGCAATGTCGTAACCGGATTTAACTTCAGGTCCTGTGTTCATGGATGCGCAAAAGCACGTATCCGAGCAAACAGTGCAGTTTACTGCAATGATGAAGCAGTTATTTCTAATTTCTGCATAATCGTGGTCGGGAAACTGTCCGTTTATAAAAATTTCATCATGGATATTTATAGCGGAAAGTTCGCAGCTTCGTACTCCGAAAAAGGCATAACGTTTTGATGAGGAGTTTTCAATATGGAAATTCAGCTTTCCTTCTGTATTTTTATTGGCGAAAAATAAAACTTTTTCAGATGGATATAAGAACTTTTTCCAGGAGTCAGCTCCGTGAGTGAATTCGAAAAGTTTACCGGAATTTGTTTTTTCCAGTGAAAATTTTCCGGGCGCCTGCACATCACGGAAACCTGCAGGATGTTGTTTCAAATCCTTTATGGGTTCAAGAAACAGAGAATTATTTCTGTGTACAGGACCAATAATTTGATATTCTGATTCGCTGAGTATGGATATCAGATAATTCAGGATAGTATGATCCAGAACATATTGCGGCATATCCGTCCCCCTGTGTACGAATTTTATAAGTATCCCTCTCAAATGTCAAAGATTTTCAAAGAAAATTTAAAAAATAATCATCAATTTTATGATTTGAATATAATCAAAAGAATGGTTAAGAGTGGAATTAAACCCTGCAGCAATGCGCCTTTGTACAGCTTTCGTTTGGAAAGAAAAAGAACGATAGATGCTCCAAGCATAAAGGATGAAGTATAAAGAACCAAATCCAGAGTCCCGGATTTTATCGAATCATAAATCCCCAAAAAAGTACCGGCAGCAAGAAATAAATTGTAAAAACCCTGATTGAAAAAAATCAGCTTTGTATGCGTCATCTCCTGTTCGGTCATTTGAAATATATTTTTATAAACCCTGTGGTTTGAAAAGAATATGCTTTCCAATAAAAAGAAGAGAATATGTATTAAACCCGAAAGTGCAGCTGTAAAAAAGATCAAGTTCATGGATTATCCTGCCAGAATTTCGGTAAAAAGTCAATTCAAAAATTGACCAAACGACAGAGAAGGATTTCTTGCGAAGTTTGCTGATGTAAAATAATAATATATTGAAGATTTCAGAATTGAGATTATAAGCGAGTTTCAAAATGTAAGGTTCATTACCTGTTAAGAAAGCCGGATCTTTGAATCCGGCTTTCTTGCTTCGACAGTATTTAGCAGGGTAAAAGATTTGTATTTCTCAGTATTCTGCTGTATGGAAGATATTCGTTCTTTTCAGGAGAAGACTGCTTACAGATTTATAGTTTTCCTTTCTTAAAAAGAAGCTTTCCAGCTCCAGCAAAGTTTCAATGGTAACCAGGTGCTTTAACGGCTGATGAACTTCATTAAAATTTTTCAAAGCATTTTTGACTCTTTCATCCCATTCTTCTGACAGAAATTCCAGGTCATTGGGCTTCACGTAGCCTCTGCAATTGTCTGATCCGCAGCTGCAGCTGAGTTCATGTTCTATATTCAGCATTCCGTAATCGTCGGTGATCTCTTCGCCAGGTAGAATATCCCTGACAGCAATTTCAAAGCCGTAACCGGTACTTAAAGTATTGCTGCTGCAGGAATGATTCACATACTTTGCAAGATCCCAGCTGATAACATACATGCCGCTTGGTTCAATATAGGAATACTTATCGATAATTTCCCGGTATCCTCTGTCATAAAACAGGGGATGGGCGGAGTCCATTTCAATTTCAAGTTTATCTTTCGCATAGACTATGGTTCCGGCAGGAATGAACTGCTTTGCCACCACTCCATGGCCCATGCTGTCGCCAAGAAAATCAAGTCTGGTATCCGGATGGATCATAAAGAATTTTCTCCTTCTGCCGGGTTCTGCCCTGCAGCTAAATCAGCATGGGCTTACAGAGAGCCGAAAAAAAGAAAGCATTTATTTATTTTTTGAAAAAAAATTTTTCTAGTGAAGAACCGGACGAGTTGAGTTTTATAAATAAAAAAATTTTCAGGAAAGGGGAAACGATCCGGGAGTTTGGCTACCGGCCCGGTTCCTGACCTGCGGTGTTTTTCCAGATAATTTCGTAGAGTTCTTTCCGC
>JAOUOA010000320.1 GCA_029880625.1 Spirochaetia bacterium | reverse complement strand
CACTCAAAAACATTTCTTAATATAGATCTGAATGCAAGCTGGATATCAACTGAAGACATTACAGAAAAACTTCTGAAGCAATTTCAGGGTCTATGGATTGGAACCGGCAGCCCATATAAAAATATGGCCAATGCGTTATTTGCACTTGAATATTCGCGAAAAAAAAATATTCCCACATTTGGAACCTGCGGCGGATTTCAGCACATGATGTTAGAATATGTTAGAAATGTTCTTGGTTTTTCTGATGCAGAACATGCTGAGTATGATCCATATGCTTCAAAAATATTTATTTCTGAGCTGGAATGTTCTTTGCGCGGTAGAGAAATGGAGTTAAAATTAACTCCAAATTCAAGAGTGGCTAATTTTTATGGTAAAACAATAGTTAAAGAGAAATACTATTGTAATTTCGGAATAAATCCTGAATATGTTGATTTAATTCGCAACGGTCCTTTTCATATTGTCGGCTCTGATAGTGAAGGCGAAATAAGAATAATAGAAAATCCAGATCATAACTTTTTTATAGGAACCCTATTTGTTCCGCAGGTAATGTCCACAGAGAAAAATCCGCATCCATTGGTAACCGGGTTTATAAATTCAATTTTTTCAGATAAAACCTGAAAAAACGTTTCTACTTCATCTAAATAACAAATAATAGTAAAATGCAAAAAATTCTCTGAACAGAGAATAAAAGTCTCTCAATTCAAAATAATCAGCATGTGCAGAATAAATTTGATCTTCTGAAAAACCTGATTTCATAAAAATCAGAAGAGAACGGGCTAAATGAAAAAACTGTGAAACAATAATTACAGATTTAAAATTATTTTCTGTGGAAAAGTTATATGAGTTGCGGGCGGAAAGCATTGTATTATTCCCTTTGGAATCCATATAAATATTATTTTTGGGAATATTTTTCGCTATGAGATATTCCTTCATCACCTGCGCTTCGTCATGTCCTTCCAAACCGGTTCCGCCGGAAACCAGAATGATTTTGACTTTGTCATGATGAAACAATTCTGCTGCTTTGTCCAACCGACCTTTTAATCGTTCAGAAGGCGAACCGTCAGGATTTACTGTATTGCCGAGCACAACGGCAAAATCCGCCTGTTCTGAATTGTCTTTTAAACCATAAATTGAAATTGCTGCTGTGTGAACTAAAAACCAGACAAAAGGGATTGATAAGAGTAAATAGGATTTTTTCATTAAATTGAAATTTATAGTCCATGCTGAAATTTACAAGGATGATTTAAAACCGCCTCATAATTATATACGTCAGAGTCGGCAATTCCCTGAAGTTTATACGATTCATTACTACCGGATTGAAATCATTGTAAATTATAAATAGTATATCTTAGACTATAATCCCCATATCTTTTCTGAAATCGGATTTGATTATACTGAAATTATTGATTTAAAAAATGAAGATATTTTAATTGAAAAATATCCATAATTACCTCTGTATAATACACTCCAACAGGCGAATCTCTGGGTTCCGGATTTGAGGGTTTGATTTTTGCCGTTTCTCTTTTTGTTTTTGAATAGTTTTTATTTGCATAATATTTACCGGAAGAATCTTTGTGTGCGTACAATTTCTGATTTGAATTCCAGTTTCTGTAAAAAGGACGATTATTAAATGTTTCATGCGATCCCAGGTGCGGTTTGCCTGAAGCATCATAGGCGATAACAAATGCCGGATTTTCAAAATAGATACCGGATGAATCTTTTCTATATCTTCCAATGATCAGGCCTTTGCATAAAGGCGGTGTATCTCCTTCATCAATACAATAATCTTCGAAATAAACTGGCGCAGCGTAAAAATCATTGATCAGGGCCGCTTCAAAACTGGATCCGCATGAATTACCTCCGCATACCATATTGTAACTAATAACTTCACGTTCCAGATGAGCAGAATATTTATGGGGGGAATACAAAACAAATCCGCCAAAAATCCAGCAGCCGGAAGTATCTACTTTGTACCAATAATCAGTTTTTCCTGCTATTGTAACGGGTCTGGAGTTGTTGGGTTTGGACAGGATTACAGGAGTTCCGAATTTCAGTTTATCAATAATTTTGTTTTTTAGGCCAGGGCCGGATCGGCAGTAAAGAGTGGATGCTGTTACAAATCCGGATTCTTTATTAGAGGATTCTGAATGAATCGAAAGCGTTAAAAAAAGAAATGCTGCAATAGTCATTGATAAAAGAGCTGCAATTTTCATTCAGGAAACCTCTGTAAAATATAAATCATGCTAAAAACTACTGCAAATTTATTGTAAGTCAAGTTATAATGTCCTGAAAAAAATAAATTGTAGAAACACATGAAAATGATTTAATACTGCAAAAGAGAATTTTAAAATCAACCTTTTTTTCATAACCGCTCTGCAGCAATTTCTCCCAGGCGTTTGAGGGCATTTCTGTTTTGTTCCGTCCATGGAAATCCGCAGGAAAGGCGAAAACAATTTTTATAATTTTTTGAACTAGAAAAAATATAACCTGGAACAATGCTGATGTTTTCTTTTAATGCTCGTAGATAGAGTTTATAGCTGTCTTTATCTTTCGGCAGTTCCACCCATAAAACCATTCCGCCCTGTGGACGACTGATGCGCGTTCCTTCAGGAAAATAATTCTCGATGAGATTTCCTCCGGTTAGAATTTGATCATGAAAAGATTTACGAAGGTTCTGCATATGACGGTCATATCCGCCGCCAGAGAGATATTCTGCGAGGATAAGCTGACTCATGGTTGTTGTGGATCCCGTACTCATAAACTTAATTTTCCGGAATTCATCTTCGAAGCGTCCGGGTACTGCATAACCAACCCTGAATCCGGGCGCGATGCTTTTAGAAAATGAAGAACAGAGAAGGACCATCCCTTTTTTATCAAATGAGTGAATGGTTACGGGTCTTTTGCCTTTAAAATAAAGATCTCCATAGATATCATCTTCAATGATTGGAATCTTATGGCGTCCGGACAGATCAGCAATTTTTTCTTTATCTTCATCTGAAATCAAAGAACCAAGCGGATTGCTGAAGTTAGAAGTTAAAAGCAAGGCATCGATATTTTTTTGTTTGAATAATTTTTCCAGAGTGGAAATAGACGGACCTCCAGAAGGATTTGATGGAATTTCAAGCGCTTTAAAACCCAGTCCGGCAAGGATCATGAGAATTCCGTAATATACCGGCGATTCTACGGCAACAACGCCGCCGCTTCGAACAGAAGCTCTAAGCGAAAGACTCAACGCTTCCGTACAGCCAGCAGTAATGGTGAATTCATCAGGCGATAAATGCCGTCCCCAATCGGCTGAATAGCGGCTTAGCTGACGTTTCAGGTTGAAATTACCGAAAGGATTTTCATATTGAATCAATGCATTGTCTTTCTGTCTGCTGAGTTTAGCAGTGATTTTATTCAGTGAATGATTCGGCAGAAGTTCTGACGAAGGGAGGGCCGCTCCGAATGATATGAGATTTTTTTGACGAATATTTCCGAGGATCTGAAGAACAGTTCTGTCAATATTTACAAATGACGGCGATGCAGGAGGTTGTATCACGGAAGGTTCAGGAAGATTCTGTCCTGGTTTTCGCCGAACATAGTAGCCGCTTCCTGATTTCGAAGTGATAAGTCCCTGATTTTCAAGAATTTCATATGCATGGAGAACCGTTGTTACGCTGACTTTTTCCTGACGGCTCAGTCGGCGGACCGAGGGCAGTTTTTCACCGGGCATCAGATTTCCATGAATTTGGCCGGTTACAATATCGGCAATTTCTTGGTATCGAAGTCTGTCCTTTGTTCGGTGTTTTCTCATTCTGTAAACAAGCGGTAAGCTGTTATGATAACAAGAAAAAAAATTCTGAACTGTTATGCAAACAAATTTGGTAACTGTGCATTTACTTTGCTGCCGTTTTATGATATTCTTTTCAGATCATCAGCAAGAGGGAGACAATATGAAAGAATTCGGTTTTTATACATGTGATGTGTTTACTGATCGGTGTTTCAGCGGCAATCAGCTGGCGGTAATTCCGGATGCTGAACGTTTTACCGCAAAGGAAATGCAGAGAATAGCAGCAGAGTTCAATTTTTCAGAAACAACCTTTGTGATGCCTTCCAAAGATCCAAATTGCAGCCACAGAGTCAGGATTTTTACGCCGAAACATGAACTGCCGTTTGCAGGGCATCCGGTTCTGGGAACTGCTTTTATTCTGGCAGGGAGGGGAACATTAAAATCAGAAAATGATACAATTAAAACCGTATTTGAACTGGAAATCGGTCCGGTACCTGTGGAAATTCAATTCGCTGAGGGAGAACCCGCGTATATGCGCCTTACAATACCCGAACCG
>JAOUOA010000503.1 GCA_029880625.1 Spirochaetia bacterium | reverse complement strand
ATCTTCCATGAAACTGAAACGGGAGTTTTTCCGAAAGAAGTACAGAAAACTGTCGCCCGGAAAAATATCAAAGGAAATTCTTTCCCGAATTCCTGAAGAGCAGCTTGAGATGCTGTGGAAGGAAACAGAAGCCCCCGGAACCCCCGATATGAAAATCGCAGATTTTGTTTTAAGATCGCCGTATTTTAAATATATTCCTGTCAGGCTTGCGCTTGAATTTTCACCGCATTACAAACCCATACAGCAGGATTTTCTGGATTATCAGGAAGGAATGCCGGTTGATGCATTTCCGCTTTATAATGAAAACGGCATGGAAAATCATTCAGGAGTTTATGGAAATACAGCATTCCTGCCGTACATAAAGGAAGTTCTTCGCGGCGATCCAATGCCCGTTTCTTTGCGGATCCATAATCCGGGCGGATATCTGGTAACGCTTGAAGCTCTGAATGAGATTGGACATCGAAATTCAAATTTCTTTCTGTCGCTTGAGTATATGAAAAATTTTGAAAAGAAAAGCGTTAATTGAAATGAAACATCCTTTGCCGCTATATAATTTTTTAATGATGATTTTGATGGGAGCGCTTCTGCCTCTTGCATTTCTTATGGCATTTCTCTATTATCGTGAGCTGACAGATACGGTAATTAAAGGGTTTGATGAAAAATTAATTTTCAGCACTGAAATTTCGAGAAAATTGATTGATCCGAAGCTTCATAAGGATCTTTATTCTTACAGACAGGCAGGCTCTCTTGCATTTGATAAAAAAAATTTTTATGCAGTAGAAAATCTGGGAGGCCGCATTCTGAAATCAGATTCGCCGTCCGGTGAATTTCATCCTGCAGGTTCATTTGATGTTGATGTGCACGATGTGACTGTATATAAAGGAAATCTTGCAGGATCTGTTCAGGGCGAAAATAAAATCAGGATTCTAAATCCTGATTTACTGGATGCGGATGAGCCGTTTGATCTAATGATGCCCCATGAATGCTTTGGCCTCGCTTATGACAGGAAACAAAACGTATTTTACTGTTCCGGAGAGTCTGCAATTTCCATTCTGGAGGAAACCGGGCAGATAACATCCAGATTGCCATCAGACCTCAATTTTGAAGGAGGAATGCGTTCTCTGATTGTGCGGAATTCTATCCTTTATGCTCTTTTATCGGAAGAAGAGGGCCGTGCAAAAATAATTCAATTTTCGCCTGGAGCAAAAAAAGCAAAAGAAATTCCAGTTGCTATGGATGATCTGCCTCTTGGTTTTGAGTTTCATAAAAATGGATTTTCGGTATCGTCAACGCGGTCATTATATTTGATTTCCGAAAGTGGAAAAATTACAGGCCAATTTGCTCCCGTTGCTTCCGGAAATAAAGAAACCGCACGCTTTTATGCAAAAACGGGAAGGATGCTGGAAACAATCCGAAAGCATTCTGACCTGACCTATCTTTATACTTTTTTTCTCTCTGATGACAGACGCTATATCCAGTATACCATTGATTCAACGCAGGATATATACCATTCGCTTTCGGGCTCTGTTGACAGCACACCTGTTGAAGAAGGCATTCGCGATGTATGGTTTAAAGGAGAATCTTATGTATCGGGAATAAAATTCTGGGAAGAATGGGGGCTTTTAAAATCAGGATATTCTCCGCTTAATTATAATCAGGAAACTGCCGGAATTGTAGGCGCCGATGTGAACATCTCCGTCATCGATAAAAGAAAAAAAACAGTCCTGACCTGGGTGATTTTATCGACCATTGCGCTATTATTTACGGCGCTTGTACTGCTACGAATGATGACGAAAAGCTTTCTCAGACCGATTAAGGATCTTCATGAAATCATCCTGCAGATAGCCTCCGGAAAACTGTCAGAGACGCATCATTTTAATATCCATGGAAACTTAAAACCGATTCAGAAAAAACTTGAAGAGATACGGAGTGAAATTGAATTTCAGAATACAATATATAAAAGAGATTCCGGCATTATCAAGAATAAATAAAAATGGAGAACCAGACTTGAAGTTATACTGTAAGAATACAAATGATTTGAAATTTTCTAAAAAAGCGAATTCTGTAAGAATAAAATTGCGGGGAAATGCGGACGGCGTAATATTTTCTGATAAACGCCGGCTGATTGAATATATATGATTCAGGAAGAAATAGAAAAATATCTGGCTTTGCGGAAAAGCGGCCTGTTTGAATCCATTGATTTTTCATTTCTAACGGAAATTTCAAAACTGTTCAGCGGAAGAAGATCGGGTCCCGGGGAAATTATTTTTGACCCGGACAGAGACCGCGCCTCTGTTTATATACTGAAAGAAGGGGAAATTGTCGACGAAAGCGGCAATGCATTTCGGACGATTTCAGGATTGAAAGATATTCTGTTTCTCCAATTTGATCATAAAAATTATAACCGAAGGCTTTACTCCGGAAAGGACGGATGTTTTCTTTACGCAGCCGACGGTCGGAGTTTTCTGGACCTTCTTCAGGAAATTCCGGAACTTTCCAGACAGATGCTGTCGTTGGAAGAGGGGTAAGATGTATTATTTTTTTCGATTGTTAGCCATTACACTTCCGCTTTTTTCAGGTTTCTCCCTTGTCCTCGGTATGATTTTCGGGATGATGTTTAATTCCGAATATGAACGGTTATTTTTTGAAAAATGGAATGTTGTTAATGTCTCTATTTATGCATCGCAGATTGAAGAAAAAAATCGTGATTTGATCAAAGAATTTCTTGATGACAAAGGAAAAAGAAGTCTTCTGGAAGGGTTCCTGATTCAGGATGCCGTTACAGGCAAAATGATTTACAAATGGGCAAAAAATCCGGATGTTTTGCCGAAAAGCGTTTTGTTTTCGGAAAAAATTGAAGCGTCTGAATTCCGAGACGGTTATGGTTATGCTGTTTTTATATCCGAAGATAAAAAATTC
>JAOUOA010000049.1 GCA_029880625.1 Spirochaetia bacterium | reverse complement strand
GTTTGTTGTTTCCCGGAAAAAATTCAGCGCCTACCATAGACTGAACAGCCGGCGTGATTTTTTTCAGGAGCTTACCTTTTTTATTCCAGATTCGAATGCTTCCGTCTCTGCAGCCGCTGATGGTTTTTGAATTTGAACCGCTGAAGGATGCAGAGGTTATCTCACAGGGATGAACCATTGTTTTTTTTCTTATACCGGCATTACTCCAGATAGAAAGCTTACTGTCATTTGATGCTGTAATAAACTGGCTTCCGGAACTGTTGAATTTAATCATATTGATTCTTTTTTGATGCGCTTTAAATTCTTTCAGAATTTTTCCGGATTTTACTATTGCAATGGATCCGTCATCATTTGCAATTAGAATCATTTTTGCTGCAGGATGGTAATCGTAGCAATTTCCGCTGTATTTATATCTGAGTTTGATCTTATAGTTTTTATTCCCATCGTTTATAGAATATGATTTATCTTCATACTTGAATTTAATTTTTATCTTATTTAAGTTAGGAGTATTGCATCTTTCTGCAATGAGTCTGAATCCGCGAGAATCGGATTTATTATTAACATATGTTTTATTTAAGATCCGTCCGCCAAGATTCCATTTAATTATTGATTGTGATTCTGATTTAGAATAAAAGTAATTTTCATCCTTGTCAAACCATACACTGACAATTTTCCCTGATTGACCCAGTTGCGGTATGAAATAAAAGGAATGATTTTTTTCTCTGGCGGAAATAAAAGTATTAAAAATAAATGTGAAAAGAATACTTAAAATCAATGCGCCGGAAAGACGGTTTGTAAAATAAGTTTCTGTAAACATTCCAATCCTTACAATAATAGGAGATTCAAGTCTTTTTTAAAATTATTGAAGCACTTCAATTTCTATTACTTTGCTTTCCCATTCATTTTTATTCATTTTTGTAGACTGAACTGTAAATCCGCGAGATAATTTGACTTCAAAATGCGGTTTTACAGTGTGAAAACCTTTTCCAGTAAGATAATCATGATTAAGCCAATTGACTTTTTTCTTGCTGAAAAAAACAACAATTGTATCGATACCGGATGGTTCAGCGGCATAAATTGAGAAATCGTGTTCTTTATCCGGGATTGAGTAAATTTTATTTTTCTTTATTTTATTTTCCGAAATGAAGTCGTTGGGATACAGTATAACAATTTCTCCTCCGGGCTGTATGTCGACAATTGTTATATACCCTTCCTGGTTTGATTTGAAATGAAAAGTTATTGGATCTCCTATTCTGACAGTTTTTCGCTTTTTATTCTTAAATATTTTATTTTCCTTTTTATCTATCCAGAATTCAAGGTTAATATATTTCGATTCGTTTCTAAGACGTTTAAGGTTCTCTCTGGCAATATATATTTCAATAGAATGTGTAATTTTATTTGCTGCCGCAGAAAGATCCTTCTTATTTACTGAAAAATAACGTATAATTTTTTGGGTTTCGACATGGAGGATTTTTATATTTAAACTTTTTGAAAAAACTCTGCCAATAACTAAAACTTCTGCACCGTATCCTTTTCCTATTTTAACAGTTTCTGATTCGTCAATCATACCTGACTGTGAAAGAGTAATTTCCTGAAACAGTTTGTCGAGCTGCTCTCTTTCAATTAGAAGGATATTTGGATGATTTGACAAAAGCTCATTTAACTTGAACTGTATTTCTTTGGTGTCATTATTATTTTTTGAAGATTCAATAACGGCTGCAATTTTAATTTTTTCAGATTGAGCAAAAACTGAATGAGCTGAAAAAAAAATCACCAAACAAAGAATTCGATAAAACAGCATAAGAATTTGTAAGAAAAAATCGAAAATATGTCAAGTAAAAGAATTATTAAAATATTCAGAATTAATTAGAAAAAATAATCATCCGAAGTATAAATCAAGATATAACACTAGCTAAATGTTGGTTTTATATGAGATTGCATTTAAGACAGAATTTATCCTGAAAAATTTGCAAATGATTTTAAATTGAGTATTCCTGATTAACTCGTATGTTTAAATTTTAATATTTCTAAATACTTCTGGAAAATGCAAAAAAATTTCTTGTCATATATCCAGTAATCACATACTGGTTAGATAAAAAAATAATTGATTAATGTAATAATATTCAAATCTCACGCTTCATTGATTCTGCAAGCATGAATGGGGCTGCAGATCATTTGAATATTAAACAGAAAACAGGAGAAATTTATAAAATGAAGTATATCTTTTTTATTTTTGCATCATCGTTGCTGATTTCCTGCAAATATGGCAATCCGGAAATTCCAGGGGAAACACAGGAAAACCCCTTGATTCTTGATATCAGTTCGATTCAGACCGGTAAGAGTGATAAAATCGAAAAAAAGTTTTTGAAATTTAAAGCTGTCGCTGCGACAGAAAGTTATATCTATACAACAGAACATTATGACGACGACGAACTTTATATAGAAGATGATGCTACTGCAGAAAACTTTTTCTTCCCTATTGTTCCGCGGAATTTCAACTCTCAAAAAGATCAGATTTATGTTTTCGGCTACATGGGAAAATCTACATTTTTAAAGTTAACTGAAAACGATACCATTGTTTGGGGATTTGATTCTCCTGAAATTGAAATGCAGGGAAAACTGAATCGTCTTCTGCGTACCATCGATCCGCTTTCCATAGAGCAGTTCAGGCTTCCTGAAGAAGAAGACGGATATGGTTTTCAGATAGCCCCAGAAGATGAATTGATTACAATTAAAATTACCCATGTAAACGGAGAGCATTTTCCAAGAAGCATACTTGACGAAGACGGACCGGATGATTACAGTTATAAAGATTATATCAATGCTTTTTTACTGCAGATTGATTGATATTTAAAAATGTTTTTTATATTACATTAATTTATTTTTTGATCTCTGAAAAGAAAATGAACCTCCGCCGCAGGACAAAAAGCGTCTGTCGGCGGAAATTCGTTATTTCAGGAAGAAAGGGCTCCTTCCATTTCCAGTTCCATTTCTTTTTCATCGGCTTCGCTGAATCGAACGACAAGTGCAAGCGTTGACGTAACTGCGACAACCATACCCAGAATGAATAAATTCTCAGCATAATTCGGGTTGCTTCTGAAAAGAAATCCGGCTGCAACCGCTCCGGCATTACCTCCCGCTCCGACAATCCCTGACACAGCGCCGAGCGCTTTTTTATTAATAAAGGGGACCACACTGTAAGTTGCGCCTTCTGACATCTGCACAAATAAGCTGAAAAGAATCATGGAACCAATTGCCAGAGCAAGACTTCCCATCTGCGAAAATAGTATCAGAAAGATCCCTTCAAAAAAAATCACAACTCCCAGAAATGCAACTCGTCCTTTCAGTCCGTTTCTTTTTCCGAAAATATCGCCGAAATAGCCGCCAAGAGTTCTTGCAAACAGGTTCATCAGACCAAAAAGACCTGCTACAATGCCTGCAGTTTTGGGGTCCAGGCTGAAGTTGTCTTTATAATAAAGAGCGGCAATGTTGTTTATCGTAAGCTCGATACCGAAACAGGCTCCGTAGATGACAAAAAGCGCCCACACCCGGTAATCCTTTACAGCTGAAAGAAATGCTTTTGTTGTATGGCCTTTTCGTTCATCTACGCCTTCCAGACGCCGCTTCTTTTTTATATCGGAAAAATTGCCTTCAGGAGTATCCTGTGTAAAAAAGAAATAAACAATTCCCATTAAAAAAAGCGCAACGCCGGGAACAACCATGGCATATCTCCAGCTGAGGACGCTGGTAACTCCAAGTGATGCGATCAATGCAAAAATTAACGGCATGACCATCTGGGTTACGCCCCCACCCAGATTTCCCCAGCCTGCCGTAGTGGCATTTGCCGTTCCCACAACATTCGGTGCAAACATGATAGAAGTGTGATACTGCGTGATCACAAAGGATGCGCCGATCACGCCGATGGCAAGACGAAAAAGCAGAAAGGACTCATAGTTTTCGGAAAGTCCGATTCCCATTACCGGAAGAGATCCTCCGATCAGAAGAAAGGAATATGCTATACGAGGGCCGATTTTATCGCAGAGCCATCCTATAAAAAGACGGGCAACGATGGTAATGCCGACAGAAGCAATGATCGTGCTTCCGATCTGCTGCGGCGTGAGCTGAAGCTCTTCGCGGACATAAACCATAAGCGGGGCTATTCCGAACCAGCCGAAAAATGCCAGAAAAAAAGCAAGCCAGGTAAGATGAAATGTTCTCATCTGAGGCGATTTAAAGTCAAACAGGCGAATCTTTGTCGCCTTTCCCATAATGTGAGTCATAGGTTTCTCCTTGTTTTCAGATTTGATTCCCCGGCGGAGAATAAAACCGCCGTAAGCAGCAAATGTCTTTTTATTAAATTAATTTTATATAAATCGGAATCTTTCAGCGTTATTTTCTGCGTTAGCAGATGAGGCGCCTCGGCCCTGTTTTTTGTTTGTCTGAAAAATTCCCTGTTCATATTATTCACTCCGGCAATTTGATATAAACATAGCCGTCTTCCACTTTAACTTCAAATATTTGGATGTCCTCTACCGATTCGTCATTCAGGCATTTGCCCGTATTCAGTGAGAAGCTCCGCTTATGCATGGCACAGGTAATTTTAGGTCTTCCTGACGCATCGCCGAGAATTCCCCTGCCGATCACCATTTCTTTATTGTGGGGGCAGCGGTTTTCCGCCGCATACCATTGATTCATAGATTTAAAGTTGAATACGGCAATTTGAAGTTCATCATGCTTGATGCAGACTCCCAGATCTTCCGGGAATTCTTCTTCTTTCAGGAATTTTATCCATTTTGTTTTGGTTTTTAAAGCAGTGCTCATAGAATCCTCCTTTGTATAAAATACTTTAATCAATACAGCTCGGTCAAATTTGATTCGCAGCGTTTGCCGGATTAATATCTTCGGCCTGAAAGATGCGAATCGTTTAAATTCCTCTCTATACAAGAGTAGGCATTTTCTGACTTCTTTCTTCTTTGAATCGTATAGTTTCATCCGTTTCATCGCTGTTTACAAAAGGTCTGAAACGCTTCTGAAGTTCAGGGCTTTCCACAACTCTCTTCCATTCGCATTGATGCGCATCGACCAGAGTCTGCATGTCATATTCAAGCTGATCGCAGATTCCAAGTTTGTCGTTGATGACAACATCTTTTAGAAATTCTATTCCGCCTTCGAGATTGTTCAGCCAGGTAGAAGTGCGTGTAAGCTTGTCGGCTGTCTGAATGTAATACATCAGAAAACGGTCGATGTACTTGATGAGGGTTTCTCTGTCAATATCCGATGCGAGAAGCTTTGCATGCTGGGGAATGATTCCTCCGTTGCCGCAGACATAAAGATTGTATCCTTTCTCTGTTGCAATGATCCCGAAGTCCTTGCTCTGCGCTTCCGCACATTCACGTATACATCCGGAAACGCCGGATTTCATTTTATGGGGAGCACGAAGCCCTCTGTAGCGTTCTTCCAGATCAATTGCCATTTTTACGGAATCCTGTACGCCGAATCTGCACCATACGGAGCCGGCGCAGCTTTTTACGGTACGCATGGCCTTTCCATATGCATGTCCGCTTTCAAAACCTGCCTCAACGAGATCTTTCCAGATGAGAGGGAGGTCTTCCAGTTTTGCGCCGAAAAAATCCACCCTCTGTCCTCCCGTCATTTTAACATAAAGATTGAATTTTTTTGCAACTTCGCCGAGAACGATAAGTTTTTCTGGAGTAATTTCTCCCCCGGGAATTCTCGGAACAACGGAATAGGTGCCTCCCTTCTGTATATTTGCCATAAAACGGTCGTTTGTATCCTGAAGAATGACGTGGTCCTGAACGCTGTCATTGTAAATGCTTGCAAACAGAGATGCAATGAGTGGTTTACAGATTTCGCATCCGCATCCGCTGCCAGCTTCTTTCAGAACTTCGCCAAAATTATTTAGTTTTTTAATTTTGATGATGTGAAAAAGCTCCTGTCTGGAATACGGAAAATGTTCGCAGAGATGGCTGGAAGTTTTTTTCCCCATCTTTTCCATTTCTGTTTTCAGAATGCTCTGAACGGAAGTCATGCATCCTCCGCAGCCAGAACCGGCTTTTGTTTTATTTTTTATTGAAGAAGCGTCGTGAGCCCCGGAATGGATGCAGGAAACAATATCCGATCTAGAAACTCCGTTGCAGGAACATACAAGAGCGTCATCGGAAAGAACAGATAGATCTTCAAAAATAGCCGCCGATTCCTGATCCAGAAGGAGAGCGTCCATATGTTCGGGAAGTTCTGCTTTTCGCTTCATAAGATCGAGAAGCTGCATGTACTTCGAAGTATCTCCGATCAGAATTCCGCCCAGAAGATGTTTCCCGTCTTCGCTGAGAATAAGTTTTTTGTAGGTATTTTTTACAGAATTTGTAAATTCAACGGAAAGACAGTTTTCAGTTTCTCCGAGCGCATCTCCGAATGATGCAACATCCACGCCGATGACCTTCAGTTTTGTGGAAAGATCGCCTCCCTGGAATGATTTTTCTTTCCCGCAGAGGTTCGACGCAAGAACGTCAGCCATGGAATATCCCGGTCCGACTAGACCGTAAACCTTATTGTTGTGCAGAGCAACTTCGCCGACTGCATAAATATCCAGATTGCTTGTCTGAAGAAAATCATCTACAACTATACCGCCGCGTTCTCCGGTTTTTAATCCTGCTTTTTTCGCAAGATTATCTCGCGGAATGATACCCGTTGAAATAATTAAAAGATCGATATCGAGTCGCGAACCGTCTGAAAATTCAAGGCCCGTAAGCGCACCGTTTCCTTCCGCTTTTTTTGTATGCTTTCCCGTATGGATCTTTACGTCCATATTCTCAAAAATTCCTGAGAGAATTTCCGAACCTTTATCGTCAATCTGCCTCGGCAGAAGACGGCTTGAAAATTCAATTACATGGGTTTCCAGTTTGAGATCCACAAGGGCCTTTGCCGCTTCAAGACCAAGAAGACCGCCGCCCAGAACGGCAGCCTTTTTTGCCTTCCCTGCATAGCGCCGGATTGATTCCAGATCATCGATGGTTCGATAAACAAAGATTCCTTCTTTATCAATTTCATCAATTAACGGAACGAAAGGCGCTGATCCCGTTGCAAGAATCAGTTTATCGTATTTTACATTTTGTCCTTTCGCGGATTTTACCGATTTTGATTCTGTATCAACAGCGATGACCTTATCATGCAGGAACAGCTTGATGCCGTTTTCCTTATACCAGTCTGATGTTGAAATATAGAGATCCTCGGCTGTTCTATCAGAAAAATATTCAGAAAGATGGACTCTGTCATAAGCAGGATGGATTTCTTCTCCGAAAATGCTGATTTCAAATTCTGTATTTGAATCGTATTCCAGCATTTTCTCACAGAATCTGTGGCTTACCATCCCATTACCGACTATTAACAGTTTCTTTTTTTTAGATTTTGACATTTTTAACCTCCCAGTGTTGCTGAATAACAAAGCAAATAGTGTACCAGGAGGTTTCATGAAAATTAAAAGTTTTTACAAAATCAGTAAAATGCATTTAAACAAAGCAATTTGCAGAAAATTAAGGATTAATGTTCCTAAATAATAGGCTTAAATTCCTGAATGTGATCAAAGTATAAGCTTAAAAATTCCTTAAAGATTAAATATTAAGCTATCGGTGTCCTTAATAGAGCTGAATGCTTAATAAATAAGCATGATTATGTCGTATTGATTTTATTTTTGAAACTCATTTTTTAGCAGGGATTGAATGATAGATAGGATTTAGATTTCTGTTTGCACGATTAAAATTAATATTCTTGCTGAATATTGAAAGATTCTTCCATATCCATATTAAGTATAGATACATTTTGGAAGAAAACCAGTATTGAAGATAAAAATCGTGATTTACTAGTTTTAATGAAAGCTAAATATGAAAAATAATTTTTATAAAGTTTTATTATTCCTTTCTTAGTCCTAAAATAAAATGGGAAATTCAGTTTTCTTTATCCGAAAAACTCATTTTTTATAAAAAATCGATCATTGAAAAGCATTCTGGTATGATTCATGCAAGATTATTTCCTCAATGAATGAAATGATCTTAAATATTCAAAATCTTTTACTGGAAAAAGTAAATATTTTCCGGGATGTAAGTTTTTCCAATAAAACAGAAAGCAAAGCATCTTTTCCGGCACTTCACCAAAATAGTCAGGAATACAGAAATCGTTTTGTCATCCATGTGGACCGGTGCATTGGATGCCATGCCTGTGAGGTGGCATGTTCAGAACAGAACGGTCTTCCCCCGGATGCAAGATGGAGGCATGTGGGGGAAATCGAATTTGGAGAATTTCCCGAATCAACGCGTCTTTATTATTCCATGTCCTGTAACCACTGCCTTGACGCTCCCTGCATGAAGGGATGTCCTGCAAATGCTTACGAAATAAACCACAGAGGAATTGTCGTTCATCTGGATGACGAATGCATTGGATGCGGATACTGCACCTGGAACTGTCCCTATGGAGCTCCTGTTTATCAGAAGGACAGGCATATCGTAACAAAATGCGATATGTGCACAAACAGACTCGACAGGGGAAAAAATCCTGCCTGTATGGATGTCTGTCCTGCGGAGGCCATTGAAATTGAAACCGTTCCGGTCTCGGAGATTCAGTCCAATTATGCCCGGGACTGTGCTTCGCCCGGTCTGCCTTCGCCGGAAATATCAGTTCCTTCGACAAGAATTGTCAGCCGAAAAAAAGTTGATTCAGAAAAAACTGCAGGAAGAGACAGGGTTTACATCCAGCCTGCCGAGTCCCATATTTCTCTGGTATTGATGACGGTACTGAGTCAAATTGCCGGAGGCGGATTTATTTTTTCCATTGTGCTTCACGGAATATACAGTTTAACGGGATTTTTCGAAAATCTTCTCAATGTGATTCAGTTAAATACCCTTACTTCGAGCTTGATTTTTCTTCTGTCTATTGGAGCTTCGGTTTTTCATCTGGGACGACCTGTTTTTGCCTATCGCGCCGTTCGCGGCTGGAGCCATTCATGGCTTTCCAGGGAAGCGATCGCTTTTATGATCGCTTCAGGATTTCTAATCTATGATCTTGCGGTTAATGCTTACAGTTTCTTTGTTTCGCAGTATTTTCAATACAGTCCGAATATGCCGTTTGTTTTTATTGCAGCTGAATTTCTGTTTTTCGGAATTTTTGCCGGTTCCAAGATATACAGAGTGCCGGCAAGACCTTTCTGGAACTCCCGTGCCACGACGTTTGAATTTCTCCTTGTTCCTTTTTTTTCCGGTTCCGTTCTTTTTCTTACGGTATTCTTTTTTACCCAGATGTTTTATGGCGAACCACATATAAAAAATAACGGATGGATGTTTGTAAGTTTTCTTTCAATTTCTTTCATGGGGGGAACGCTTGTTTATGCTGTGAATTCCAGAAAAATCAAAAGTTCACTTAAAGAAGGGCGAACTGTCATGAAAAAAAGCGTCCAGCTTTACAGGGATCTTTTCGGAAAGCATATGCGCTTCAGAAATATTTTATTTCTATCAGTTTATGCGTTAATTATTTCGGCGGCGTTATCGTCTTTGAACGGCAACTTTACCGGTTCTTTTGCCGCTTCCCTGGCGGGATTAATTCTTGCAGTTTCGTTCTTGGTTCTCCACAGGTATGTATTTTTTAGAACAGGGATTCCTCTTGAGATGCCCTCTAATTATTTTGAACCTGTTGCAAAATCTGTAAAAATTTACGATTTAAAAAAAGAAAGTTATCAGGGGGATGATGTATGATTTCGTTTATTAATCGATTTGCAGGTATTGATATTTTGAAAAAAAAATATTCTTACGGGATGGATCCACGTTTCGGTTTTACGGCAAAATCTCGCATTCCCGATACCTGGGTAAAATCCACCTGCGGCTACTGTGCTGTGGGATGCGGAATGCTGATCGGAGTAAAAGATGACAGAATAGTATCCATCCGGGGCGACGAAGATCATCCTGCGAACAGAGGCAAACTCTGCCCTAAAGGGCTTTCCGAACATTATAATCTTTACGCAGACACACGACTTAAATATCCTCAGATGCGTTCATCAAATGGAAAGCTTTTCAAAATCGCATGGGCAGATGCATATGAAATCCTTCTGGGTAAAATGAAAAATATTCAGAAGAAATACGGTCCTGATTCCTTTGCTGTTCTATCCACAGGTCAGCTTCTCACGGAAGAATTTTATGCTCTAGGAAAGCTTATTCGTTTCGGATTGAAAACGGGAAATTACGACGGAAATACAACGCTATGTATGGCAAGCGCCGTAAACGGATATAAAGCAAATTTTGGTTCGGATGGACCTCCGGGATCTTTTGCCGGAATGGAAAAAGCCGATGTTCTTTTTTTGCTCGGAGCGAATATTGCTGATAACCAGCCTGTTTTGTTTCAGAGGCTTGTTCGAAACAAAAAAAAGACCATTATCGTCTGTGATCCCAGACGAACCAAAACTGCAGGCATGTCCGATATTTATCTGCCGATAAAACCGGGTAAAGATATTACTCTGTTAAATTCCATCATGCACTGGATCATTCAGAATAAACTTTACGATACAGAA
>JAOUOA010000371.1 GCA_029880625.1 Spirochaetia bacterium | reverse complement strand
ATCGGGTCTAAAAAAATACACTCCTGAGTATGCCGAGGCGATTACCGGAATCAAAAAAGAAGCCATCATCGTAGTGGCTGAATTAATCGGAAAAAAGAAAAATGTTTTTTTCGCCTGGACGATGGGAATTAACCACGGCATCCAGGGAACACAAACCGTAAGCGCTGTCAATACCCTTGCTCTTCTAACGGGAAATATTGGAAGAACGGGAGCAGCTCCCATGTCTATTACCGGACAGTGCAATGCCATGGGGACGCGTGAATTTGGTTTTGCGTCATCCATGCCTGGATACAGAGCGTTCGGAAATTCTGCTCATAAAAAGGAACTTGCAAAAATCTGGAATTTGAATCCTGAAGAAATCACTGATGTTCGCGGAAAGGCCTATCCCGATATCATAGACGGGATAATTGCTGGAGAAATTAAAGGGTTATGGATTATCGGCACCAATCCTTTTGTCAGTTTTCCCGACACAAACCGTCTGCAAAGCGCACTTAAATCTCTTGAATTTATCGCAGTTCAGGACGGCTTTACAGAAACACCGACGACACAGGCCGCACACCTTCTTCTCCCGGCTGCAATCTGGGGAGAAAAAGATGGAACCTATACAAATATGGAAAGACGCATCAGCCGGGCCCGGGCAGCTGTTTCTCCTGCTGGAGAAGCGAAATCGGATTTTAGAATTTTTATGGATCTTGCAGAAACAATGGGTATTGCCGAAACCATATTTTCTGGATGGAATTCGCCGGAAAATGCTTTCAATGAAATGCGAAAAATTTCAGAGGGAAGGCTCAATGACATGAGCGGCATCACTTATGACAAACTGGACCGTTTTGGCGGAATCCAGTGGCCCTGTAATAATTCTCGCTCTGGAGGAACGGACAGTCTTTATGTGGATGGAAAATTCCAGACAAAAAATAAAAAGGCAATTCTTACATTTGCAGAACAGCAGGAACTTCCTGAAAAAGCGGAAGACCTGTATCCGCTGAATTTAAATACAGGCCGGACCGTGGAGCACTGGCATACGGGAACCAAAACCGCGAAAACTCCTATTCTTCAGTATCTTTCGCCATGCCCATATGCAGAAGTCCATCCGGAAACGGCAAAAAAATATTCTGTCAAAAACGGAGAGAAAGTAAGCGTTGTATCAAGAAGAGGACGGATTGACGGTGTTCTGATCCGTGTTACAGAAATTATCCGCAAAGATGAAATCTTTATTCCCTTCCATTTTAAAGATGCAAGAGTAAATTCGCTTACAATCGCGGCCTTTGATCCAATTTCACGGGAGCCGAATTACAAGCAGTCTGCAGTTCGGATTGAAAAGAAATAAATAAAAAACCCGCCTGTTAAAAGCGGGTTTTTTAATTCAGTTGTTTAACATCGTAGATGCTGAAAATGATAGAATTTTATATATTCTCAAAGATTGGATGCTACAAAATCCCAGTTTACAAGGTTTTCTAGGAAAACTCCTACATAGTCAGGTCTTCTGTTCTGGAAATCCAGATAATATGCATGTTCCCAAACATCGCAAGTCAGGAGAGCTTTCTGTCCGTGTACCATGGGAAGATCTGCATTGGCAGTTTTTGTAACTTTTAGTTTTCCGCCTTCTTCCACAAGCCAGGCCCATCCGCTTCCAAACTGAGTTGCTGCTGCATTTTTGAATTCTTCTTTAAATTTATCAAGGCTTCCAAAATCAGCGTTGATTTTATCAAGAAGAGCTCCTGAAGGCTGTCCGCCGCCATTGGGTTTCATGCAGTGCCAGTAAAAGGTATGATTCCATACCTGAGCAGCATTATTAAAAATTCCGGCTTTAGAAGAATCTCCAGCTACTTTCTTGATGATTGCTTCAAGATCCAGACCTGCAAGATCAGTTCCTTCAATCATTTTATTGATATTGGTTACATAGGTATTATGATGCTTGCCGTGGTGAAAATCCAGAGTTTTGGATGAAATATGAGGCTCAAGAGCATCTTTTGCATAGGGTAAGTCAGGAAGGGTGATTGACATTTATTTTTTCTCCAATTATATTTTATTGCCCGCAGGGCGTACCGATTATTTTAACCGGGGTTGATTGGATACAAAATATAAAAAAAATGTCAAAACAGCAATCCTTTATTCAGAAATCATCAGCTTCTTTTTGAAAAAATCAAAAAAATGAAACAGCCAAGGGGTTCAAATAGTGAAATTCACAAAATTTTATAGAAATTTATTGTAATCTGCAATAGTGATCAGACTTCTAAAATATTGCAACGTTTTAATCTACAAGGAATTTAGATCAGTAAAATCAAAATATCACTGAAATCCGCACAATTCTGAGATATTGGCATTTTTCAGTTTTTCACCCTGCTTATAAAAAAAATTAATATATATGAAAAATTTTGCAATATAGTTCATTTGTATTAATTTTATTCGTCATATTAGGTCCAGGTTTTGACACTAATTTTAAGGATTTTTTAACGAGATCAGATGATGGAAATGATAGATCAGCAAGTTTTAAAAGAGACAGCATTTCAGGAATTATTTCAGAATACCGGAGACGCGGTAATTATATTTAAAGAAGAAACTTCAGAAATTCTGAATGCTAATCCTTCTTTTTGCTCTCAATTTGGCTTTGAGGCTGATGACATCATTGGACTCAAAGAAGATGAGATTCTCATGCCGCCGTATAAAAACGGATGCAGGCAAAAAAAAACAGATTATAAATTTTTAATCAGTCATTCTAATCTTGCTGAAGATTATCAAAATAGCTCCGGGGTATGCTGTCGAATCATCGAGTGTTCAGGAATTCATCATCTGGTCGAGGTGAGTTCAAGTTTTATTTCATATATGAATTGCCAGGCAAAAATGATATTCATCAGAAAAATCCAAACAGAATCATCAGAAGAATTCTTCCATCAGGATGATTTGATTTTTTCTGCATTTCAAGATGTCGAAGATATAGCTGTGGTCAATCTTGAATTTTTCAAGGAGTCCTTGCTGATTTCAGATGTCAATTGCGGAGCAGAAAATAAATTTAATTACAGAAAACGTGAATTGAAAGGAAAAAGTTTTGATTCCATTGCTGAATATAATCTTTACAGTAAAATGCTGTATCACTCCTCAATTCCCAGCAGGAATGAAAAGGGATTCAGCGGAGAATTTATTTTTATAAAAAAATCTCAGGAAAAATTTCTTGCGCATGTTGTTGTAAATTTTATCAGAAATAAAACTGGAAATGTATTCAGAATATTGTGCGTGATCACCGATATCTCTGAACTGAAAAAAAACGAAAAAGATTTTATTCTCGCAAGGAATCAGCTGGAAGAAAAAATCTGGATGCGGACCCTGGCTCTGAATGATATCAATCAAACGCTGAAAAAAGAAGTCCTGAACAGAAGAAAATCTGAACTTCTCATGAATGAAAGAAAAAAGGTTCTCGAAATGCTTGTCAGCGATGTTCCTCTGGAACGAATTCTTCTGGCAGTTGCAGAAACTTCCAAAATATACAACAGTGAGATGATCTGTTTTATTTTACTTTATGATGCTGAGAAAAGTGTTTTGGAATTTGTTTATCAGCCGGATATCCCGGAAGAATTAATTTCCTGTTTTCATCAAAAATCCATTCATGAAGAAAAGAACCCTGTAAATGAATGCGCTGTTCATGCGAGAAGAGTTGTTGTTGAAAATATCTTAGAGGATCGTTCCTGGAATAGCTTCAGAGAAAAAGCCTCCAGGAATCATATTTCAGCAAGCATTGCAGAGCCCATTCTTTCAAGAACGGGTGAGCTGCTCGGAATCTTTTCCGTATTGTTTACCCGGAAGAAAAATCCCGCTCAGGCAGATATTGAATTTGC
>JAOUOA010000319.1 GCA_029880625.1 Spirochaetia bacterium | reverse complement strand
CCGCAAAAGAAAATCCTGAAACTGCATATATTTTTTTGGGAAATATTGGCGTAAATGCCCCTTTTAATTTGCCAATGAGGTAAATTTTCGCAGACTTATTTTTTTTATTGTTTTCCAGACTTTTTGCTTTTTGAATGATCGCTCCGACAGATTTTTCAAACGGATATCGTCTGATGAAATCTTTATGAACATTTTTAAATTTTTCAATCCTTGATTTTAATTCCGGATCTGTTTTAATTACTGTCTCTAATTCCTCGATTTGATATTCCGGAAGCTCTCCCATGATGAATCTTTCGAGAGTTCTGTCGTTAATATTATGATTGCTGAGCATAGTATTCCTCTTTGATATTGATTTTATCTTTAATTTTTTTAAGGCGCTTTTTAATTCCGGATACTGACATGTGCATTTCATCGGCAATTTCAGATAAATTCATTTTATCGATGTAATGCATTACGGCGATGGTTCGCGAATCTTTCTTTTTTGAAAGAAGCTTTGCAAATACGGTCTGCATGGCATCCAGGGCCTCATCCTCATTTTTTAAGAGAAACAGGCAGCGTTTATATACAGTGGAGCCGTATTTATTGTAATATTCTTCTATGTCTATCATATCAGGAACCTCAAAATCACTCCGAAATACATCCTTCATAAAAATAGACACCGCTGGATCTAAAAAAGGACACTTTTATTTTAAAAAATTTTTCAAGCGTATTTTTTTAATGATGGTAGAAACAACTTTAACACAGAAATTTTCAAAAAGAAGTGCTGGCAATGACAGTAGAAAAATTTCTTTCACGAATTGAAAACTGAAGAAGAATTTAGTTTTTCTGTGAAAGTCTTCTGTGCGGCTCTGACAGCAGAAGAAATTTTGATTCTTTAAATTGGATCTTGAATTCAAGCAGTAAAATTACTGTATGAACTAAATATCGTCTGTTAATGTTAATCTGTTTAATTTACTGAAGCCTTCAGGGTATCCTGGATGGTTTCAAGAAAAAGATTTATATCAAGAGGTTTACTCATATAGGCTGTAAAATTTGAGTTTTTACCCATTTCTATATGCTCTTTCATTGCATGGGCGCTTACGGCAATTACAGGTATATCGCCGGTACGTTTGTCGTCTTTTAAAATCTTTAGAGCATCGTAGCCGTTAATCCCCGGAAGATCAATATCCATCAAGATAAGATCGGGTTTTTGATCAATTGCTATTTCGATTCCAAGCTCTGCGGTTTCTGCTGATAATAAATTGTATGAACCGGAAATTTGAAATATGCTGTCTACAAGGTGAAGGTTGGCAGGATTATCTTCAATGTAAAGAACTGTAATTGAGCGATCATGTTGAATGATATTCTGACAGCAGGGTTCTTCCGTTGGAAGATTCTTCCGTTTCCCTTCTGAAGACATGGGAAGGATAATCCAGAAAGTGCTTCCTCTTCCAAACTGGCTTTCAAAACCAATCTGTCCATTCATTAATTCAACCATTTTTTTAGTGATTGTCAGACCTACGCCGCTTCCTTCAATATTTTCGCCGGGTCTTGATGCTCGCTGAAAAGGTTCAAAGATTTTATGGATGTCATTTTTACGAATTCCTATTCCTGTATCGGATACATTAATTTTTATAAATTCATTTTTCTCTGCATCCGAAATGATTTCGGAATGAATTCTTACATTGCCCTGTTTTCGATTATATTTAACAGCATTGGACAGGAGGTTGACCAGAATTTGTTTGAGACGCTGCATGTCAGCTTTTACAAATAAACTGGAATCCTGAACTTCATTTTGAAGTGTGATGCTGTGATTCATGGCAATGGGATTGACCAGAAGCAGGGAACTTTCCAGAACTTCCTGGACGTGAACCGGTTCTATGGTAAGATCCATTTCCCCTGCATCGACTTTTGCAATGTCCAGAACTTCATTGATGAGTTTCAGAAGATGTTTACCGCTCTGCATTATAAAATCGACGCCGTCTTTCTGTTTGATATCGAAATTTTCGTTATTAATTCGCAGAAGCTGGCCGAAACCGAGGATGGCATTCATGGGAGTCCTGAGTTCATGGCTCATGCGCGCAAGAAATTCTGATTTTGCTTTATTTGCATATTCGGCTGTCTGTTTAGCTTTAAGAAGTTCCTGTTCCGCTTTTTTTCTTTCGGTTATGTTCTGGATAAATCCAAAATGGCAGAGTTTTCCTTTGTAGCGGATCATATTTTGAGAAACTTCGACAGGAACAATGCTTCCGTCTTTTAATTTGTGTTCTGCCTGAATGATCATTCCAGGATTGGTTATAATTTCTTCGATATGAGATTTTATTTCTTCAATTTTAAAATTGGGATCCCAGTCTGGAATTTTCCAGGAAAGAATTTCTTCTCTGTGAGCTTTGAAATGCTTTACTGCAGCTTCGTTTACATACATCATCTGAGAAGATTCGCTGTCGATCAGAAACATGGGATCATGAGTGTTTTCCACCATCATGCGAAATAAAAGAAGATCCTCTTCGTTGTTTTTTCTTCTTGAAATGTCTCTTGCAATGGCAAGCATGTATTTTTCGTCATTTTGAATAAATGCTGTAATTTTTACATCCACAGGAAATTTTGAGCCATCTTTTCTTTTCTGGATGCCTTCCACGCTTACTGGATGGCCGGGCATACATTCTTTCCATGTAAGCAGCAGATCTTCGCGGGATGCGCCCACTTCTATATCAAATATTGTTAATTTGTTTATGTCTTCACTGGAGTAACCCAGTGTTTTATAAACAGCATTGTTTACATTTATGATATTGCCGAGAGGGTCATGAATAAAAATCCCGTCGGCCGCATTATCGAATAGAATTTCATTGTAGATATTTTTATTTTCAAGTTCAGCTTCCCTGTCATGGATCAGGTTTTCCAGCTTGAGATTGGATTCGTTCAGCAAGTTCAGAGTATTTTCGAGTTTTTTTTCTGATTTATTTTTTTCTTTAAGGAGAATATGTTTTTCAGAAGCGCGCTGAACCGCTTTAATGAATTCCTGATCAGGCAGACCTTTTTTCAGAAAATCCACAGCGCCGTGCCGCAATGATTTTAATACGGATTCCAGATCTTCATTTCCCGAAATCATAATGCAGTCGATGGAGGGAATTTCTTTATGAAGCTGATCCATAAGATCAATTTCGCTTTCCTGGTTGAGATAAAGATCAATCAATGCAAGGTCAGGCGTAAAAGTTTTAAGAAGATCAAGCGCTTCTTTTGAATTTGCAGCTGACTGTGTAATGTATCCGCATGATTTCAGCAAAATCGCAACGTATTCTGCCTGCAGCGGTTCATCTTCCGCAATAAGAATTTTCATTGTTTTTATGTCTGTCATAAAGAAAGATAGTTCTAAAAGATTAGATTCTGTATGTGTTGAAAAAATCGGGCATTTCCCGGCCGTTTATAATTTTATTTTTCCTCATACATAATATAAGCAGTATTTTTTAAGAGCAATATTTCCTTAATAAAAGCGTCAATTTTGCTCTTTGACGCCAGGATATTTTTTAATTTAGACGATTTTAGTTCATTAAAAGTAACATAAAAACAGAAGTTATCTTTCGCTATAAAAGCAAAAAAAGTCAGTTTGTTTTACAAATCGATTCATTCCCATGCTTTGTTATCTTCCACATGACAGTATCTGCAGAAATTATCCGGCAAAAGAACCTGGAAGGCCTTCTCATCTTCAGGATTTTTCATAAGAAGCAATCTTGATTTTTTAAAGGCTGTTGCCTGCTGTTTTTCAGCCAGGGAAGATCGGTCTGCTCCTTTATGACATTCTTTGCATTTTTTTTGCCCGCCATGTTCCGCATATTCACCATGAGCAGATGTATAATCCATACCGTGACTTTCTGGCACATGGCATTTTGCGCAGTTTGGGTCTCCTTTTTTACCGAAAGAAGTAAATGCTTTTTTTGTAAATTCCCCGGATCCGGAACCTCCGTGGCATTTTGAACAGAAGCGTCCGACGGATTGATTTCCATGCGGTTCGAGCGAAGCCGATGCCGAAACTGAAGGGTATCTCGTATTGCCAATTTCTGTATCGCCTTCGTGGCAGATCTTGCAGTTTGTTTTTTTTATTGCCGCGAAATGCCTGTCATGACTGAATTCAGTTCGCCCAGCTTCTCTGGATTTATATGCAGTAACAATATCCAGCGGGTTTCTCCACTGTTTTTCTTTTTCAAACCGGCCGTGTTCTTTTTCATAAAACTGTCCCGGTAATGCATAAGCAGGTGCGGAAACGCCGTCAGAAAATGTTTTTTTCCCAGTTTCCGTATCCAGCTGTACCCACAGGAGGATTTCATCTTCGTCTGCAAGAATTGCCGAAACTCCAAGAAATATTATCGCTGAAACTATAAGTCGTATCTTCG
>JAOUOA010000488.1 GCA_029880625.1 Spirochaetia bacterium | reverse complement strand
CGCTCCCAAACAAATCACCAAATTTTCAGAAGAAAGCTCTCTGATCGATCTGAAGCGTGAAATGGTTAACATGATCATCAAATACCGGGAAGATTATCCTTCCATTCTCGAAACGATTCTTTTTGAAGTTCCCATCAAGGTTAACCGCTATGTTATGAGTGAATTGAATCGGCTGGAACAATTTGAAACGCTGGAACATTTTCTAAAACAGGCTTTTATTAAATACCGGGACTATCCGGAAGTTTTTCTCTGGATAGCAAAAGCAATTATGACAGGTCAGTGGCAGTATGACTGGCTCCACCATGGAAAAGAAGAAGTCGTTCTTTATCTTTTCCGTCTTTTAAAGCCGCTTGTGCAAATTGAAAAGAAAGGAACCCGTCTTAAAAATTCTGCTCTGGAGACGATCTTTGGAACCACCAATATCACAGTGGAGCATATTAGAGAAGGTTCGCTTCCAGAAATCATAGCACAAACCGATGCAAAATCAATAAGAAGGATGCTTGCTCTTTTCAAAGATGTACCTTACATTCCTGATGCGCAAAAAGAAAATTTTCTTCAGTATATACAGGAAGCAAGACCCGATTATTCCAGCGAAACAATGGAAGAAGAAGGTCCTTCTGAGGCGGAAGAAGAAGAAATTTCACAGGAGAGCCTCTTCCCGCCTGATGATGTAATTCTGGTTTCTGAATCCGGACTTACAAAACGAAAAGATCATCTTAATAATCTTATTAATGTAGAAATGCCTGCAAACTCCCGGGATATCGGCGAAGCGCAGGAAAAAGGCGACCTCAGGGAAAATGCAGAATATAAAGCTGCTATGGAAAGACAGCAGCAGCTTCAGGCTGAAATTCTCAAGCTGACCGATGAACTGAAAAAAGCGCGTATCATTGAGCCTTCCATGGTAAGAACGGACGTTGTGACTATTGGCTGCAAAGTTTCTCTTGCAACTCCTGACGGTGAAAATGTAAGTTATTCAATCCTCGGCCCCTGGGATGCTGATACCGATCTGAATATTATTTCTTACAGATCTCCTCTGGGAATGGCTTTGATCGGTAAAACAACAGGTGAAGAAGCAATTCTGGACAAAACAAAACACTTCCGCATCAATAAAATTGATTCGGCGATTTAATCCAGGTTCTGGATAGATTTACGAGTTTTCTGAAGTTTTTCGTTCTGGCCTGTAGAGGAATACAGCTTTTCAAGTTTTTGAAGAATCGTCAGCTTTTCTTTATCTGAAGATGCATTTGAAAGCTTATCCAGAAGAATGGATTCTTCATTCAGTGTTTTTTCAGCTTCTTCTGCAGATTGATCAGCAAGTTCTGCATCATCCACTAAATCCAGTGTATCTTCTTTTGAAAGAACAATGGAAAAGCTCCGTTCACGCACCCCGGCCTCAGATGCCGGAGAAGGTTCAGCAGGCGGAGAATGAACCAATCCATTCGCAAGATTTGTCACACCCTCTCTTTCCATGAGGTTTCCGCTCATTGCCATTTCATTTCTTTCAGGAATTTCAGTGTAAGATAATGAGATTTTTGTATTTTCCATTAAAAAAAACGGAATCGAAACACTGAATAAAAAAACAGCGGCAATTCCTGACCAGTGCATGGAAGCTGTCTCACTGTATAATAGCTTTTCCCGGAGAAAAATTAAAGAATTTCGGATTTTTTCATCTGAGGGTTTGCCTGCATTATCAGAATGTTCCAGTCTGGAAAGAAGATTCTTTTTAAATTGTTCCTCGGACATTGAAGGTTTAGCAGAATAACGAAGATTGTTTTTCAGTTTTTCATTTAAGATCCGGTCCATCCGGATTTCATCTGCTTTTACTTTTCCAAACAGCGTATCCAGATCTTCAGGAAGATCGGCTTCAGCATCTTTCAATTTCTGAATTAGATTCTTTTTTCCATGTTCACTCAAAGTAACTCTCCCCTTTATCTGCAATGATCATTCTTTTTAAAAGCTCTCTTGCTTTAAACAATCGGCTTTTTACAGTACCGATATTCATTTTCATTAACTCGCCGATTTCCTGGTATGAAAGCTCATCATAGTATCTTAGCAGAAGGATCTTTTTATATTTCCCATTCAGACTGTTTATTTTGTCCATTAGATAGGAAGCTTCTTCAGAATGTTCATGATTTTTTTCAATGCCGGGACGAAAATCTTTAACTACTAAAGAAAAAGGATCAAGAGGGTCCATGGGAATGGCGCGGTTGCCCGAAGAACGGAGAAAGTCTCTGCATCGGTTCACAACAATTCTGTAAAGCCATGTATAAATTCCGCTTTCCCCACGAAAAGAATGGATTGCAAGATAGGCAGAAACCAGAGCTTCCTGCAGAAGATCTTCCGCTTCATCAACATCGCCTACAATCGAACATGCTTTGCGGAAAAGCCTTTCTCTATAATCGGATACCAGATCATAGTAAGCTTGGCTGTCTCCAGCCTTGACTTTTTCAATTAATTCCCTTTCTTTTAATCTTTTATCAGAATCCATAAATCTCAGACATTATTTTTCTTTTGCAGTTTCTGCTGCTGGATTCATTGTAAAAAGCATCAGGGTAATACCGACCACAATTAAACTGTCTGCAATATTAAAACTGGGCCATGTATCCCAGGCAAGAAATCCAAGAAGGGGGATATCTGCAGCAGCTCCCCAACCAAACCAGATGCATTCGATAAAGTCCACCACACCGTTAATATGTCCTGGCTTTGGGAAAATGGAAAGAGTCCAATCCCTGGTTGTAAGAGACTTTACAAACATTTTATCGATTAAATTTCCGGCAGCTCCGGAAAAGACAAAAAGCCAGGAAAGAGGATGTCCTAGATTGTAATTGTGCCATCGGTAGAAAAAAAGAAAAATAATGGCAAAAAAAGTAAGAAAAAACCCAAGTACCGGCGCCGAAGGTCCTGTACCGAAAACAAAGCGGTCATTAAAAATCAGACGGAACTTAATCAGATAGCCGTCCTCTCCCAGAATGCTGTACTGGTCTTCTGCATCACGAAGAGCAGTCATTGAAAAATCCGGCTT
>JAOUOA010000318.1 GCA_029880625.1 Spirochaetia bacterium | reverse complement strand
ATGCTCCAGGTTATCGGATGGAAAAAGCAAAGGAGAAAAAAACAGCTTGACTGATCAAGTATTCTACAACGGGAATTATAATTGTCGTTATACAGGATTTGTAGTTGTCGCTGATCAGGGGAGTAATCTTACACACTGCTTCATCACATGAAACTTCCGCACTGGATGTTCGGCTATGTACCTCAAGAATCTTTTCTTCACTACCCAAACGTATTAACGGCCAAATTTTCTTGATTGTTGTTACTTTACCATTCAGCTGCTTGTTATCATGAAAATAATTTATGTCGTAGAGGGCTTGTGACGTTTCTTGTATTTTATGTGGTTTTAGTTAAGGCATAATATGAGTTTATACACCTGGGAGTTGGGAAAACTGATTGAATGCAGCCCTGAAGAATTCAAGCGCCTTGAACCGTTGTATATTTCGTAAAAAAATCTGTCAATTTTGATAGTTGACATATTTTCCGGAATATGATAAAAATATAAATAAATTGGAGATCCATCATTCTGTGAGACCATCCATAAAAAACATCTCATTCTCGTTTGCAGCAATTTTTATATTATTCAGTTCGCCCCTTTTATCCTTTGAAGGTAAGGTCTACAGTGTAAAAGGTAAAACTGTTGAAGTCGTCGGCAACAGAGTGACGCAACTCAAGCCCGGGCAGAAGTTCGGAGTCTACAGCGGCCTAACAAAGACAGGAGAGATTCAGATCCAGCAAACAACTCATACTCAAGCGAAGGCGCGGATAATATCTGGAAGCGCCGGTAAGGGTGCTGTTGTGAAAGTTGTTGAAGTGTCCAAGAAAGCAGAAGCCGGAGGAATGAACCTTGTTCGGGGTGGCACATTTAAAATGGGAGATACCTTTGGCGACGGGGGAAAGAGTGAAAAACCGGTTCACAGAGTGACGGTAAGTGATTTTTATCTGGGTAAAAGGGAACTGACCCGGGGCGAGTTCCGGACATTTGTAAGTGAAACGGGATATAAGACGACAGCCGAGAAAAAGAGCGATGTCAATACCTGGCAGTCCTGCATGGGAATGAAGCAGATGGACAGTCATCCTGTGATCTGCGTGAGCTGGTATGATGCAATTGAATACTGTAACTGGCGGAGCAAGAAAGAAGGCCTGACGGCAGTGTACGGTATCAATGGTGAGAATGTGAATGCGAACTGGCAGGCAGACGGATACAGACTGCCGACAGAGGCAGAATGGGAATATGCAGCAAGGAGCGGCGGTAAAAAAGAGAAGTATTCAGGAACGTCAGACGAAGGAAGTCTGGGGGAGTATGCCTGGTATAATGCGAACTCGAATGATGGCACCCATCCGGTGGGAGAAAAGAAGGCGAACGCTCTGGGCCTGTATGACATGAGTGGAAATGTAGTTGAATGGGTGTGGGATTGGTATGGTGAAAAGTATTATAAAAAAATCAAAAAGGCTAACCCTATAGATCCCGTGGGTCCCAATTCTGGACTGCTTCGTGTTTTTCGCGGCGCTTCTTGGGGTAGTGCGCCGAGGGGCGCCCGTTCTTCTTACCGCTTCGGATTCAGTCCCGATATCAGAATCAGCGACGTTGGTTTTCTCCTGTCGCGGTCAGGAAGTCTTGCGGAACGGTGGAACGAATATCAAGGATATACGAACTGAAGCGACGCGAAAGAAAAGCGCGCGAACCTTGGCATGAGACTTCCGACCATAGATGAGCTGGAGACGGCGTATAATGCTGGTGTAACGAAATCCTGGATAGGTGACCCAAAAAGCAACGCTTATTGGTCGTCCTCGTCTAAAGGGGGTAGATGCTGGATTCTAGCTTTCAATTCTGGGTGTGACGGGCGCGTAGATCCGGACAGTATTTTTAACGTCCGTTGTCTTCGTTAGTCTATCGCGAGTGTTTCCCTTACTGAGAGAATGTGAAGAATAAAAATAGTGTAGTTTTATATGGATACGTCCTCTCTCATTAAAACAGTCCTCTGGAATGATCTCAAGCCGGGTATGATTATCCTCGAGAATATTGATGTCGCCGGAAGGCCGCTGGCTGATACAATCGGGCTTATGCCGCTTGATGAAGAAAAGATCCAGCGTATCAGAAAAGAAATCCACCTTTCGAAAGATCGTCCCATTCGCGTGATGTTCGTTGGGAATTCTGCTCATGCCGAAACAATCGCAAGGCGTCTTCAGGCTGAAGAACGTCAGATTCGTCGCGTAAACCATTTTCGCAAAAAGATAAAAGATGTCTTTGATTCCCTGGATGTAGAACCGGGTGAATTGTACCTTCCTGAGAAGGATTTGATCGTTCCGGATCGATTGCTGATGGACTACTACAACTCCATTCATCTGAAAACAATTCCTCAAAGACTGCCCAGTTACATCCATGACCTTGAGCAATCTTTGAATTTTGCAGACATGATTACAGGTTCTCTCCCGAGCAAATTGAAGCTGCCCCAAGGTGAGCCATGCGTTCTGCATATTGTCCTCGATGCATCATACAGCGTGAAAGGAGTTGGACTGGGTGATATTTTTAAAGAAACCGCAAATTTTCTGGGCGAAAGAATTCAGGCTGCTTTTAAAATGACAGAAGTTCGTCCGTATGTTTTTTCTGATGAATGCAAAAGGGTGGAATTCCCGGTCCGAATGCAGGCCATACCCAACCGTGGAACCAGTTATGCATCATTCCTCCGAAGCATCATCTCTAACAGGGACCGCCAGAAAAGAAATCTGGTTCTTTTGATTACCGATGGAGAACCGGAGGATCTTGAAAATTGCAAATCACTGGCAAGAACATTCCGAAAGTTTGAAATGGATTTTATCCAGATCTGTTTTGTGATGAATCGTAAAACTGATGTATTGATGGTTCCGCGTGGAACAAAGCTAAATAAAATTGATGGAATTATCCTGAAAGGCAGTCAGGGGGAACTTTATCCAGTCGCAAGTGATGCCGAATTTACAAAATTTGAAAATCAGAAATTTGACCGATTTACTGATTTTGCAGATATGGTAAACGGAAATCAGATTGTAATTAAAGAAGAAGAAGCTCTCAGTGCTTTTGCAATTGATGTATATGACCGTTATATGGGAATTCTAACCGTTGCAGATGGAATGAACTGAATTGCTATTGAATTAAGCAAAATTTAATTTCTTTGCAGGGCAGGAATGAAGAGAAATGACGAAAGCTGTTTATTTAAAATGCTGTTAAAATAACCGCCATTTCTTCTGGCTGGCTTTATCGATTTGAGCCTTGATATTGGCCAGTTCTGCTTTCTGCACCTTACCGCCTTTTCGGAAGGGAGATATCAGAATGCCAATCTTTTTTGAATGCTGTGCGGCCTTTATCTCCTGGGGATCGTCATCGATTATTATATCAGCGGAAACTGACCCGATGTCTTTGTGTTTTCCTGTATTTTGCGGATCATAGTCTTCGCGAAAGATGAACGTATTGAAATAATTGCGAAGTTCATGTTCTGCAATAATTGTCCGTGCTCTTTCAGCAGTCGAGTTTGTCCATAAAATCAGCTCATGTTCGCTTTTTAAAAGACTCTTCAGGAAATCATGAATTCCAGGGCGGGCTGTACTGCCGAATTCATCAGTCAGGGTATTGTCCATATCGACTACTATGCGCATAATTCAAAAATATTTCCCCTTATATAGAATTAAATGAAAATTTTCTCTATTTTGAGTAAGTTTTGCATGACGATTTAGGATTATCAAAGTATCAGTGTCAAGGATTGTCAATTATATTTAAATATAATTCAGCCTTTCTGTTTTTTTATGCGTTTCAAATTAGCGGAACTACCGGTAAGGATGATTTATCCAGCAATGAAAGCGGAACTCATTAATAAATTATAAATACAATACTGGATTTAATGGAATCATGCCTTTCAAAATTGACAGGTATGAATATGCATTATATTCTTGATTGTTGCGGCTAGCTGGTTGTTATTATGAAAATAATTTATGTCGTAGAGGGCTTGTGAAGTTTCTTGTATTTTATGTGGTTTTAGTAAAGGCATAATATGAGTTTATACACCTGGGAATTGAGAAACTGATCGAATGCAGCCCTGAAGAACTCAAGCGCCTTGAACCGTTTGCTGAGTTGCTGATGGATATCGCTGAAAGGGCCAGAAGGGATACTGGCAGTTCAAAGAGGTTATAATCCGAGGATTATGGGAGAGTTTCTCATCTCTTGTTTATCGCCTGAACTATCGGACTGACAAAACAGTTTTATTCCACATCTATGCTGAAACAGTTGCAGCGGCAGCTGAACATGGTAATTTTCTGGCCGACTGGTTTTAATCCCTTACGCTTGGCCTGAGATCTGGCAACGTCAACATTATGACGAATTTCACCTATATCTCTGAGTGACAAACGCCGTTTGTGTCCATGAACAGGACAACGGTCTAGTTCGC
>JAOUOA010000041.1 GCA_029880625.1 Spirochaetia bacterium | reverse complement strand
TCTGCAAACGACTGGAAAGCATTCTGTTTGATTCTATCTGCATCTTCGCTGGGAAGAAATGTGTCCCAGGGATATCGGCCTTCAATTTCTTCAAATGAATAGCCGCTGATTTTTTCAGCGGCTCTGTTGAATTTGCAGATTTTTCCCGAACGGTCTAAAACTACAAGCAGCGCTCCTGCATTTTCCAGAATGGCATTGGTAAAATTTCTTTCCGATTGCATTTGATCTGGAACCTGCTGACTCTTAAGGAATATCCAGAGGTATAATGATGCATTTAATATCCACAGTACTGTAAGAATGATCTTATACAGGAAAGCCTCTTTTCCGGGAAAAATAAAAATGAATAACAGAGAAAGTGATGTAAGGACAGCTGTGAAAATGTACACTGTTATCTGCACTTTCCTGTCAGCAGGAAAAAATAATTTCGTTGTATGCTGTTTGTTTGTTATTTCTGCCATAACTTTTCTATATGACGGTAATTTTTTGCTGTATTTGTTATAAATATATTACTTTAAAAAATTTTAAATCTGCGAAATTTTTCCTGCTCCAGCGCTCAATCATGAAGCACAAAATCCAATCAATCAGGGCGCAAAAGATATTGAGTTTCTGATTTCTGTCAGATAAGGATTGTAAACTCATATTTATAACTGTTGAATGAAGTTGAAAGATACAACTGCTGCATTAGAAATGTATTATTAAATTCCGTTAAAAATTAATCCCCTCATCAAAAACTTAAAGCTTTGCACAGCATGGATGAAGCGCTTTGAACGTACCCGTTCCGGTTTATATACAAGAAATTGCTTGATGGATGCGTTATTTACGTCCTGCGCCGATTTTCAGATGGAAAATTGTCCGAAAGGATCATTTATAAACGCCCTATTTTGAGATCAAAAATAAGCAGGAACATATTATTTGCGAATGAAAAAATTGAACAGTTATCCATTATAATCTTCCCGTCTGTAATTCAGGATAAATTCGTCAGGTTCTGTCCTGCACTGTTCATCGGCGACGGGTGAGGATGCCGTCAATTTCAGAGGAAGAACTCCCGCCCATATATCTCTGTCAAGATCGCTCTTAAAATCTTTGGGAGGTCCTGATCTGATTTTTGCTGATGCTTCCTCAAGAGAGACGGAAAAAACTGAAGTATGCGAAAGTTCTTTTTCCGAAGGTTTTCGTGCATTCTCCCATCTGTTTTTCAGAAGTCTGTCCATGATGATTTTCAAGCCCTTGATTTTATCATCCGGAGCGGCCAATTCCTCCGGTTTCCCGTAGATTGTAACGCTTCTGAAATTCATTCCGTGAGCATAGGAAGATCTTGCAAAAACAATTCCGTCCAGAATGACGATGTTGATACAGATTATTTCAGAATGGATGATCTCCTTGATAAACGGACTTTCAGAAGATCCATGCAGATAAATTTTATCGCCCTGGCGTCCGTAAGCCATGGGAAGGATAACCGCATGGCCATTCCTTACAATTCCGATCTGGCAGACCAGCTGCTCATCAATGATGCTGTAAATAACATCCCTGTCATAGGAGGCTCTGTGCGTCGCTCTGGTCAGTTTTAGTTTCTCTGTTACTGGAATTTCATTTTTCATGGTTTGTTTATAACATAAAATATGGTTGATTAAAAGAGCCACTTTTTGTTATTTTTATTAAACCACTTATGACGGCTCTTTATAAAACGATTTACGACTCTTTTCGGGTTTCCATTTTAAACGGCACGCTTGATGCAGGACAGAGACTTCCTTCCAGCAGAACTCTTGCGGCAGAACTGAATGTTTCCCGGAATACAGTCCTTGCCGCCTTTGCTCATCTGGAAGCGGAAGGATTTACGAAAAGCATTCACGGATCGGGTATGTACGTAAGAAATATTCCACGCACGAAGTTTCAACTTTCTGTAAAAAAAGAAAAATCAAACATAATACAGGAAAATGATTTTTCTGTATCATTTCGTGCAGAGGCGGATGAAAAAAGTTTTCCTTTTCATGAATTTTCAAAGATAACATCCAGAATTTACAGAGAAAGCAAATTTACTGCAGACAATTCTCTCGAAAAACAGATCTCCTCCTGGCTTCATATTAAGCGGGGAGTAAAAGCGGACCCCGAACAGATCATCATAACAAACGGATCACAGGAAGCTCTTTTTCTCCTTGCATTTTATTTTCTGAAAGAAAAACGAATGGAAGGTGTTGTCATGGAAAATCCATATTATCGCGGTGCGGAAAATGTTTTTTCAAAATTCACAAAAAGAATTCAATATATTCCGGTAGACGAAAGAGGGATGGATCTGAAGCAATTTCCTGATTGCAAAAATGCTCTTGTTTACATTACTCCTTCCCGGCAGTTTCCTCTGGGATACACTCTCAGCATTGAAAGAAGACTGGAATTGCTGGACAGAGCAAAAAAACAGAATCTTACTGTCATTGAAGACGACTTTGACAGTGATTACCGCTACAGCGGCGAACCCATTTCATCCCTGCAGGGCTATGATCAGAACGGAAATGTCATTTACACCGGAACTTTCACTAAAGTTTTATACAGCGGAATTCGTTTGGGTTTCTGCATCCTGCCGGAAAAACATCTCAATTCTTTTTTGGAAATCAGGTCTCTCCTGAACCAGCCTCCCGCTCCTCTGGTCCGTGAAGTCGTTGCTGAATTTATGCGAAGCGGAAAATTTCATCGGCACATAAAAAAAATGCACGGCCTCTACAGAGACAGAAAAGAAAAAATGCAGCTGCTTGTACAGGATGACCTTGGAAAAATTCTGGATATCCGGTCGTGCGATTCAGGACTGCACATGCATGCCTTTTTCAAAAAAAAGACGGCAAAAGAAAATCTGATCCATTCTTTTCGCAAAAATAAAATTGAAATATATCTACTTTCAGATTATTTTCGCGGCAGATGCAGAAAGGAAGGACTTGTTTTTGGTTTTGCAAAATTCAATGACCGGCAGCGCATTCGTGCTGTGAGGCTGTTAAAAAAAGCATTGATCGAGGCTGGACTTTGATTTTGAGGCAGTATCCATTACTGATAAATAAAACTTCTATCAATGTTGGAGGTATGGCGGGAAATGATATGAATCAAAAAATCGATCCTGTTATGCTTAAGACTGAAGGCATGATTTATTTTGATTGCTTGAGTCCCAATACAGGATATACAACCTTTCGCACATAACCGCTGATATCTATCGTATCCAGCTCTGAAAAATATTTCAATCTTTTTTTCAGGATTGATACAAGGTATTCAGATATTTCTTCGCTTGCGTATCCATCCTGAATATTTTCTTCCAGCAGATTGTCAAACAGAATGATGCAGAGCGCCGCCAGAAGAATTGATCTTTTTGAAGCGGGAACAGACTGATTATCGAGAAAGGATACCAGAAGATCAATATTTTCTTCTTCTGCAAGCATCAAATGCTCATCCTGACCCAAAAAATACATCTTTTCATCATTTGCCCAGATGGAAAGAGATTCCTCCGTTAAAACGGGAGAATCAGAAATCATCCCGAAAGAGTTACTTCCGCATTGAGGACAGGGATCTTCCCATCTACGGGTTATTTCAAATGAAGCTTCTGTATGGCTGACTTGTCTTTGCTCCAGAAATCCGCAGTTTGAGCATTTTCTTTCCTGTTTATATTTTTTATTGTTTGAATTCATATCAGTATTTGTGATTCGATTAAATAAAGATTCATACAATTCAGGCAGATTTAATAAAAAAATCAAGAGATCCATAAATTTAAGCAATAATTAAATTATTGCTTAAATTGTTTCTAGGAATCTAGTTAGCATACAGGCCAAGGGTCTGATAATGAAATGTTCACAATATTATATCGTAACGGTAACAATAAAAACAAAATTTCAAAAGAAAATTTAATCATTGATTCGCTAGAGGACGCTGTCGATTCTTTTGATCCGGATATGGATATTGAAAAAAGAATTGGAAAATGCCGTACAAAAATACAAACTCCTTCGGATATGTTTGGACTTCATGAAGATTTCCTTGCCCTTGTCGAATCGATTGAGTTTCATAAGCCGATCAGTGGTCCGTATATAATAGATTACTTTCGCAATCAAAATAAATCAATATATTTTTTAAATAGAATAGCGGAATGTTGAATCTCCAAAGTGCTTTTCTTCTTTCATGATTTCAGCATTGAGCTGAATTTTTGCAATTGAAAAGCCGCTTAAAAAGGCATATAGACTATTGATATCAGCATGTCCAAGATGCATTGTTGGTCTATCTTTAACTTTTTCCAGCAAAAAATCCAGATCTTTCATTATGAAATAATTTGATTTTGATAAATCATGAATTGTAAGTGAAATTCTTTACTGTTTCCTTGGGCTTTTCATATTATATATATGGAAGACAATTTCTGTACAATAATTTTTCTCAAGGCTTAAACCGAACTCAGATAAGAGGAATCTACTCACAAAAAGTTCACGAAAGACGAGTTTCCGATTTGACATTCATACCGGATGGTATCAAGTTAATGCTTAGCCGTGATGACGGATTTGTTGGCAGTTGAAACTTTTTTGACAATCTGCTCTATCATAGTTAAAGTGAAATGTAAATAAAAAAAGGAGCTTCCCATGGAATATGATTTAAAAAAGGTGAAATCGCCCCGGCTTACAGGATTGCCTCTGCGGATATTTGCAAACCTTCTGGAAGGAACATTTTTTTCTCCTTTTTTATTCAGAAAGCTTTTTAAGGATACAGGTTTAGATCATTTTCGAAAATCTATATTTTCGGAGGCGCCCACTCAGTATCCCTTTGTAAAACCTCGAGAAAAAGTTATTCGTCAGAGGCCGGTTTCTGCAGTTGAATTAAAAAAGATAGTCTCTGGAAAAAAATCAGAAAGGTCAGACAATAAATTTCCCGGTATATCAGACCTTACTTATCTTTATAAAACTGGAAAGGCATCGCCGGTAGAAATCTGCACAAAGATCATTGATTTGATTCGGGCATCCGATCAGGAGAATCCGCCGCTTCGTGCCGTCTCTAACTTTGATTCGGATGATATCATCAGACAGGCGAAGCATTCCGAAACTAAATTCAAACAAAAGAGAAACGGCATTCTGGAAGGAATCCCGGTACTGATAAAAGAGGAGCTTAATGTAAAGGGATACGGCACAGCAGTGGGAACTCAATTTCTGGGAAAAGAAATTGAATCTAAAGACGCTTTTGTTGTCGAAAGACTTCGAAGAGCAGGGGCTGTAATTCTAGGCCAGACAAATATGTTTGAAATCGGGATTTCTGCAACAGGCAACAACCCTCATCATGGATTTGTACGAAATCCTTATAATCCTGAATATGATTCAGGAGGCTCCTCTTCGGGAAGTGCGGCGGCTGTGGCCGGAAGTCTCTGCTCTTTTGCTCTGGGAGCTGACGGCGGCGGCTCCATTCGCATTCCGTCTGCCCACTGCGGAGTTTTTGGATTAAAGGCGACCTTCGGACGGATCAGCGAAAATGGAGCTTCGCCTCTTTGCTGGTCTGTTGCACACATCGGTCCGATTGCCCGCAATGCAAATGACCTTGCATTAATTTATGCTGTAATTGCGGGCGAAGACCCGAATGATCCAAATACTCTTAAGCAGCCCCCGGTCAGTCTCGAAATGATGAAAAAAAGTTCGCTTAAAGGGATTACAATCGGCATTTACGAACCCTGGTATCAGGATGCGGAGGAAGACATTGTAAATAACTGCAATCATGCGCTTGCCGTCTTAAAAAAGAACGGCGCCAAAGTGAAAAAAATTAACCTGCCGTTTTTGGAACCCTTAAAAATAGCCCATGCCATTACAATTCTTTCGGAAATGGCACGAAACATGGACCCCTATTATAATAAAAATAGAAAAAAGTTCTGCCCGGGAAGCAGGATTAACCTGGCTCTGGGCAGAAAGTTTACCAGCCGCGACTATATAATGGCCCAGCAGGTACGCACACTTCTTTTGAAAGAATTTGAGAGCGCCTATGAACAGGTTGATGTGATACTTACTCCGACTACAGCAATTACCGCACTTCCCATTCAAAAAGATTCGCTGCCTTATGGCGAATCCGATTTGAACAGTCTAACGCAGTATATGAAGTATATTCTTCCCGGGAATCATCTCGGCTACCCGGCTATTTCAGTCCCGGTCGGTTATGACAGAAAGGGTCTTCCAGTCGGTCTTCAAATCATGGGAAGATTTTGGGAAGAGGATCTTCTGCTTCAAATGGCTATGATATTGGATAAATCAATTGAGAAAAAAAAGCCCGTGCGTTACTATGATTTCCTGGGTGAAGCCATTGAATAAAATGGCATGTAATAAACTTTTACATTCAAATATTATTCTAAGTTATCTTTATGAATGAATTTTATGAAGTTTGGATTTTTCAGGGCGAAAATGGCCGTTTCCCTTCAGGAGTTTTCAGCAGCAAATCTAAGGCAGAAGATTGGATTTCTGAACATGGCTTGTCAGGAATTTTGACAAAATACGTAATTGATACGGGTGTTTATGAATGGGCTGTAGAAAAAAAATATTTTAATCCACAGAAAGATTCTGAAAAAAGTCCGGAGTTTATACAGTCTTTTTCAAGCGCATCCCAGGAACATTTCCACTATGAAAATGGAAAATTGGATTAGTCAAGAATTAAAAAATGTGCTATAAGATTTCAGGACCAAGAACTCAAGAAAAGTAACAATTTGTATATTATCAAAGACTCCGGATGGCTGGGTTCATCACTTCCTATAAAACCGGATCCATCATCTTCCCAGAAACAGACCGGGCAGATATCGTAATCACCGGGACCCTCACTCAGGGTTTTATATCCGAAGAGTAACACTGTATTTTTTCACTGTTCACTGCAGTCCTTATGATATTTCAGCGATATTTGTTTCAACAGATTAAATTTGTTTGGTACAGGAGTTTTTCCGTTTCTGTATTGACGGATCATTGAATGTAATTCATAAACTTTTTTCTCCTTCAAGCGGACTGGGTAGAAGTTCGATAGAAATGAATGTGCCTCACCCCTCTGCACGTGCATAGATTTCGCCTGCTTTCTGAATGATTTTATCGAAACTGGATCCTGTATAGCCCAGTTCTTCTGAACGGCGAAAAGCATTCTGCGCTTCTTGTTCGTTTTTTTCAATCATATAAACTATCGCCAGATTAAAGTAGGGAAGAGGGGCGAGATCATCGAATTCCAGAGCACTCTTTAAGTATTTTTCCGCTTTAGATGTATCTCCCAGATCAATACAGGCTGCTCCTATATTATTGTATGTCATGGCATGAATTGAATTTGAAAAAATAAAACCGGCAAGATAAATTCCGTATTTTAATCGAGGATTCTTTTTCAGTTCGTCCAGAAATATAAAAAAATATTCAAGCGCTTCTTTATAGCGCTGTTTTGCCATTAATTTTCTGCCTGTAAAAAAATTGCGGAATAGATATCCCTGTATCCTTCCCGGGATTAAAAAGACCACTGCCATTGAAATTAAAAAATACAAATTTTTACCAAGAGCGATGTAAATATAAAGTACAGGCGCTGCCAGTATTACAATAAGCAGAAAATAAATAATTTTATACCGCAGTGTTCTTGACATAAACTATTCTCCTTCACTTTTACAGGATACGTACCTGCATCCTATTTCTGTCTGTTCCTCATTTTAAAATAACCACTGTTCAATTTCATCTACAATGACTGACTTCTGTCTGCTTCTGAAAGATTTTACAGGATCTTCCCATTTTTCATTTTTTAATAGAACCAGCTTAAACTCACCTTCCGTATCTCCATCCGGTATCCATCCGAGGTCCAGTATAAATCTGTCTTCCAGAGGTTTTTTCCTTCCTCGATAAGGATCCATCCCGTTCATTTCAGCGCCAGATAAAGTTCTCTTCCTTTTTCAGAAAGATAGGGAAGAAAAAGATCCAGACAGATCCTGGAGTAATGCCGGACGGCCGCTTCTCTTCGCATGCCGAGGACTGCTGCTTCGCTGACCCAGTATGTTGAAATTAAAAACATCTGGGAAAAAAGAATTTCTGCAGGTCTGCTTTTTCCTCCAAAAGCAAGAATTCCTTCTTTTTCCATTTTAAAAAAAATGTCTTTCATTCGGGAAAATCTCTTTGTGTATTCTTCCTGAAAATGTTTCTTGAATTTTGGATTTTTTCGCGATAAATGCACAAGATCAATGAATAGAAATCTGTACTTCCAGATCAAATGATACTGGAATTGCAGTCTTTCCTGTATGGACTGCAGTATATTTTTTTGATCTGTCTGGAGGGGAATTTGATCATGTTCCGCAAGAAAATCATTTAAAATGGATGAGGCAAGGAATTCCCGGCCGGGAAAATAATGCCTGAGATGACCGTGGCTGATACCCGTCTGTTCGGCCACAGAACGGAGGCTTACGGCCTCATAGCCGTTTTTATTATATAGATTGAGGGCGCTTGAAAGGATGTGTTCACGGGAATTCATATTGGAATGAAATTATGTGTCTGAAATTTATGCAAGAAAAATAGTCCATGTGGACTAAAAATTCTTGACTGCAATGTAAATTCAGGAAGAGTTCTCAGAAGGAATAGTCCATGTGGACTAACTGGAGAAAACAATGGAGCAAAAGATCAAACCGGCATCTATTCAGCTGCAGCTTGCCGTATTTGGAATTTCCGGCATAACAATTTTTCTCGGAACCTATTTTGCGGTTCCTGTTATGATAGATCAAGGAATTCCTCTTATTATTTCATGGACGTTCTGGCTGATTGGACCTACATTTCTCAATGGATGTGCCGTTCTATTTTATTATTACAGAACAGAAAGGCCCGACTGGAAAACTTTTATCAAAAGATTTCGCCTCCAGCGGTTGACTTTAAAACAGGCACTCATCATTTTCCCTGCAGCTGTTTTAATTTTAATCTTAAACGATCTTCTCAGCTTTACAATTCCTTTAATTGAGAATCTGCCTTTTTATATTCCTCAGTCCGTACGGCCGGAGCTCTTTGAAAATCCCTATGAAAAAGTGGAGAGCCCGTTGGATCTAAAAACCTTCTTCGGCGTGGAACTGATTCCTGAGAATCGCTGGCTGATTTTGTTCTGGATCTTTTTTATTGTTTTCGGAATTTTTGGCGAAGAAATGGCATGGCGGGGATACCTGCTTCCCAGGCAGGAAGCAGGATATGGAAAATATGCCTGGCTTGTAAACGGAATGTTCTGGAATATACCCTTTCATCTTTATACCTGGTCCAACATTTTTTCTGACATGCCCATGTATTTTATCATTCCGTTTCTTTCGCAGTATTTTAAAAATACATGGATGGCAATTGTTATTCACAGTATTATGCTTTCTCTTGCATTTATTATCATTGTTCCGAAAGTGATAGGATAAGACGGGTTAAATGAGTTTAAGACGTAATAAATTCTATGTTTTGATCTGAAAAAAATGCTTTTAATAAAATTGATCGGGTTTGATCCCCGATCTGAAAATTCCCTGCATTTAACTTCTATTGTCAGCAGAGTGCAAAAATGTTAAACAGAGATTGTTCTGCAAAGGAACAGTAATTTATCATCATTAGTTTTTTTTTATAATCTTAACCACCTATGATCAGGCTTGAAATACCCAATAACTTATTCCTCCAGTTACTTTATAGCATAGAGTGGATTGTTTGTATTGAACAAACAGTACCATATGAGATGTATTTTTTCAGATCTTCAGTTTCCCGATGCCGGCTGGAATTTGTTTAAGTATTTCATAAAAAATCATCCGATAAAAAATATACGGATAGCTACATGAAGAAAGATTTAACGAAAGAAGCCCTTGAACAGATCGACCAGTTTTCAAGAGACAGGGTTGGAATCAGCACACTGGAACGTTATACAGGAAGCAGTTCAAAAGATTTTCAGCCGTTTATCCTCTTAACAAATTTTAAATCCTATGTGGAAAATTTCAGCGAGCAGTTTGATGTTCCCATTTACAACGGATCTGTAATGCGTGCATCTCATTGCAAAAAACAAAAGATTTCCATTATTGACTACAGCGTGGGTTCGCCTGTGGCGGCTCTTGTGGTAGAGCTTCTTTCCTTTATAAAGCCCAGAGGCGTTCTCATGCTGGGTTTATGCGGAGGACTCAGGCCGGAATATGATGTGGGCGATTTTTTTAATCCTATTGCCGCCATCAGAGAAGAAGGGACCTCCAATGCCTACATGCCTCCTCAATGTCCGTCGCTCAGTTCATTTGTAATCCAGAGATTCTGTGTTGAAGAAATGGAACGCAGAAATCTCAGGTACAGAACCGGCGTGATTCATACAACCAATGTCAGATTCTGGGAGTTTAATGAAGATTTTAAAAAAATGCTCGAATCGGAAAAAGTACAGGCTATCGATATGGAATGTGCAACTCTTTTTACAGTGGGTTTTGCAAGACTCGTACCGATCGGCGCTCTCATGCTGATCTCAGATCTCCCCTTAAAAAAAGGCGGGATTAAAACTGCTGAAAGCGCAAAAAAAATATTTAATAAATACACACAGATTCATATAGATACAGGAATCTCTGTATTGAAAAACATGCAGGCACATGAAGAGAGAAATAAAAAGCTGGGCTACCAGTTTTAAGATCAGTCGTTTTAATTTTAAGATTGACCTGAGTCTGAGATCATAGATTTTGAAATCAGTTTATGTTTTATGCACCATCCAAGCAAATGATTGCCTCTGTTGTTTTTTCAATTTTATGCATCAGTTTTTTTCCTCTGAATTCAGAAAGAAAGAAGATTCAATGGAATGATTCTAAAATAAACTGGATTTCGTATGAAGAGGGGATGAAAGATTCGTTAAAAAACGGCAGACCGGTCCTTCTGATTCTTTATGCAGAATGGTGTCCGGCCTGCAAGACCTATGCAAAAGTATTTTTTGATGAAAACATTCAAAAACTTTCGCATAGGTTTTCAATGATCCGGGTCGATATTGACCAAAATCCTGAATTGAGCCGAAAGTATTCAGTTGACGGAGAATATATTCCCAGAACTTATTTTTTGTATCCTGACGGCCGGCTCATGGAAACCATCTATCCTCAGATAAGATACCGATTTTTTATCGGATCCAGGGTTGAAAACGTAAAATGGTTTATGGAAGATGCACTGGATGAAGATTGAATTTGCATCATATATAATTAAAAAGT
>JAOUOA010000436.1 GCA_029880625.1 Spirochaetia bacterium | reverse complement strand
AGTTTCGCTGAATTCTAATTATGAAACCGGTCTGTCCTTTCTTTTTATTTTTTTTATGCTACTTTCCCTGTTCGTTTGGCGGAAATGATCCGGCTCATGATTCTGCTGTTATTTCTGCATCTACGGGAGATGTTGAACAACTCAAATTGGATATTCAATGGGGTGAATCCGTAGACACACGCGATCATAAAAAAAAAACGCTTTTGATGATCGCTTCTGAGCAGGGCCATATAAAGGCAGTTCATTTTCTGCTGCAGGAAGGAGCAGAAGTAAATGCTGTTTCAAAAGACCGATATACTGCTCTGATGCTTGCTGCAAGAGAGGGACATACTGAAATCGTTAAGGTTTTAGTGGATCGTGGAGCTGATTTAAATATGAAAACATCCGACGGAAACACAGCATATGACCTTGCATCTGAAAGAAATTATGCCGTGATTGCAGAAATTTTGAATGAATACATGGATAATTGAATTTATCTAAATTCTATGTTTAGATTTTGCAATCGGACAGGATTTCACCGACCATCTCCGTTTGATGAATTATTTTGCGCAGTTTTTTATTTAAGGATTTATCAAGCGAATCTTTTTCGCCGGGATTATAAAAATAATAAAAATATTGATCCGCCTTGCATTCTCAGGGTTCAGTATACCGCATGAATAATGCGGCATACAATAGAAATTACTTATGTGTTCTTGTATAGGCTCCATCCCAGTCGTCCGGCGGCGGCGATTTTCTGTATTCTTCAATTCGATGAATCAGCATCTGGGCCGCCTTATCTTCGCGTCCGCGGATTTTTTCTGATTCCTGGAATTTTTTAATCGCATTTCCCCAGTCTTTTTTCAGATACAGTTCAAATCCTTCTTCATAAAGAATTTTTGAATCTTTCTGGCCTCTGTCCAGTGTCCGTTTGTCGTCATCTGTGATGATTTCGTAGATGGTTACCGGTTCAGTTTTTCCTTTTACCTTAATGAGATCTAACTTTCTTGTAATCACTTTATCTTTTATAGCTTCATATACGCTTTCTGATGCGAGAATATCCACTCCGTAATCTTTTGCAGCAGCTTCAAGACGGGCTGCAAGGTTGACGGAATCGCCCATCATTGTATAGGAAGCAAGCGCATCCGTTCCCATAAATCCAACTTTTGCCGGTCCCAGGTTGAGTCCAATCCGGAATTTCATCTCCCAGGCTTCCGGAATGTATTTCTGTTCGCTGTGCCAGTGAACGGTTAAGGATTTCATTTTTTCAACCATGCGCACAGAAGCCCGGACTGCTTTGAGTGTATGATCGTCTACACCGACGGGAGCGTTAAAAATACCTACAATGGCGTCACCGATGTACTTGTCCAGAACGCCTTCATGTTCCTTGAGGATGATGGTCATGGCGGAAAGATATTCGTTCAAAAGAGAGGCAAGCTGAACAGAAGTCAGCTTTTCGCTTATTGTTGAAAATCCAGCAACATCGGAGAAAAAAGCAGTGATATTTTTTTCTGTTCCGTCTTTTAATGCCTGAAGGTCCTTCATGGCTTCGCCGATCACAACAGGGTCCACCATACTTCCAAGAATTCCTTTAATCTTTTCCCGTTCATTCAGACCGCTGACCATATGATTTAATGACTGAGAGAGTTTGCCGATTTCATCCCATCCTTTTTGCGAAAACTCTACATTAAGATTTCCTTTACCGACTTCTTCTGCATTCTGGCTGATGCGTTTGATTTTCCGAACTGCAAACCCGGAAAGCAGGTAGGTCAGAAGAATCGCTACAGCTGTTATGATTTGAGCAAAAAGAAGCGTTTTAGCTTCGTTGGACTGTATCGCCTGAATACCGGCCGTTTTATCGACAAGGGTTCTTACAATTCCACCGAAATTAGTATCATGAATATATTTAAGAACATTTTCATTTTCTTTTGAAGCAATCGGCAGGGAATCTAACTTCCACATGATTTCTTCCGCTTCTGATCTTGAAAATCCTATCATACCTTCTTTAAATTGATTCTGAAGATAGACTGGCGGAGTTTCGCTTGTTCCTGCATAAATCCAGTTTCTGATCATTGTCCATCGCTTTCTTTTGTAATTGCGTGTTTTTTCAGAATTCATATATTCGTCATAAGATGCAGGACTGTTTTCAAAATAGATCAGGATTGCATCTTCAATGGCCGCTTCTCTGATGTATCCAACTGCATCAATCAATTCAGGCGAAAGTTTTCCTGAGTTGTTTTTTGAAAAATCATCATACAGCGCCTGCCGTTCTTGAAGAAGTTCATTATACTTCTGGTAAAGTTCCTTAAATTCTTTATTCCTTCCAGGCGGTTTTGGAGGCCTTGCTTTTTTTAATTCTTCAAGTTTTTCTTTAATCAGGTTTGACATATCGGAAATTCTGATGCCGATCAGTTCGTCTTTTTTAATATATTCTTTCAATTCACTGGGCATGTTTCCGCTGAAACTCCCGGCGATTGTCTGGAGGCGTATACTGGACGAAGGATTTCGCAGATGAGGAGAATACAGCACCTGAAGGTCCATTTGGTTGAACGTTACAGCAATTGGGGAAACATCATTTTGAATCTCAGGAGATTCAATCATGTAATGCATTGCGCGTTCCAGATCCAGACGTAAAAGATCGTCTTTGATATCTTCATTCAGAGGAGTTCCCGGATTGAAAATTTTTGTATCCAGAGTGGGCGAATCAAGATCTCCGGAAAGAACTGCAGCGGCGGGAAATGTCTGGATTCTGAATCGGGTTGTATCAAGACCGAGTTCAACAATTTTTTTCTTGCGTGAGGGCGCAAGGAGCTTGGTAATTCTCTGATCGAGAAGATAATGCTTTTTTTGAGCATTCAACGAAGCTCTTTCAAGAGATTTTTTTATTTTTTCCGCCTCAGGGCCATCTTCTTTTTCTGCAAGTTTTTCACGAAGTTCGATTACAGCATTGTTTGCTTTTACATAGTTGCCCGCAAGAGCCTTCAAAATGGCAAATTCTCGATCGCTTATGGGAGGCTCTCCGGGAGGCTGGAGAAGGTCTCGGGTCCTTTCTTCAAGAGTCTTCATGTCTTTATCTGTCAAATATGAAGAATAATAGGTGTCCAGCCTGCGGTAAATTCTGCCTTTTCCTGTATATTTAACTCCAAGAAAAGATTTCTTTTTTTTCCCTGTAAAAGCGATGGTTCGTTTGTATTTTCTTAACTGCTGTCGGTTTTTTTCAATTCGGTCCCTGAACTGTTCAATGCGAATCAGGTTCTGAGCAATATTATCCAGTTCCAGAACAAAAGAAGATATATATTTTCTGGAAATAGCCGCTTCTCTGTCATAGCTTT